>NZ_LJCS01000069.1:0-20337 GCF_001280945.1 Photorhabdus heterorhabditis
TTTGTTGGCTGCGTTCACTTACCCCAGTCACATAGTTATCTATGCTCCTGGGGATGCGTTCACTTGCCGCCGCACTGCAACTTGAAATCTATTGGGTATATGTATCCAATATTATTGGATTTATTTTTTGTTTTTGTCATTACCTCCTAAAAAATATTCTTATTGTTAAACTTGTATTAATAGAATTCAAATTACTAATAAATGAAATTTTATGTAGATCAATTATATTCATAAGTGAGATTTTTTCACTATTAAATATTGAGTATGGATAGATTGTAATTTAACTTATTCTTCACATGTAAATGGTTATCCATGTAACGTTTTCATATTGATATAAAAATACTGTTTATGAAATTTATTTATATTAAATTTATATTTTGTATGATTTGTTACTTTTATATTTAACCAATATATTGGTAATAATATCGTTGATATAGATCAATTAATCTGTTTATAGTAATATTTTATTTCATGTTTTTACCTTAGTTGTCATATAGTTAATCAAGCATTCTATTGTTGTTTTATTTTCTTTATCAAACATTGGTTTTACAGTTTCCCATGATGCTTGGCTGAGATTATATTCTGCTTGCGAAAGCGTATAATCGGATGTGAATTTAATAGTCCCTTTGTTATTGACTTTCTTTATTGTTAGTACAGAGGAATACAATAAGAGTGATACGCTATTTGATGATTTTTTGAGCGCACATTGTACAAAATTAGATTGTTTTTCATTTTCATCAGCATAGGACAGAGCGGCACGAATCAGCTCTTTTAGATAGAGTTTGATTGTAATTTTATCTTCGGGAGATAACCCTCGAAAGGTGTCAACAAAAGAATCAATCAGGACATCAGTATCATGACTTTGTTGAGTAATAATACTTGTGTTTGACCACAGTAAAGAGAGAAATGGAATTTTTGCTATTTCATCTGTAAACGCGACAAATTTTTCAGCATTGCCATTACCTTCTGGGTCTAAAGGGTCATAACCTGAAGCCACTCGACATAAGTTAATAAGAGTTTGCAGACCTTCAGTGATGCTGACGGGGTATTTACATGATGTGGCAGATTTTTTGGCAAATACGGCATATTCATCTGTTACTGCTATATTGGCTGGACTCTGCACATCGGAAAGATTCTCAGTGTCCAAAAAATGAATAAAAACATTATCTGAATGTTCCCATTCCTTAAGATCTCTTCCTCCTCTGCATGTAATATATTCTATCCATTCTTGTGCCTTTTCAAGTTCATGGTTAGAGTTGGTTAATATATCTTTCATAATTATTTTCCTCATGTATTTATACCCTTCATCTTTCAAGTTGCTGCTTTGTTGGCTGCACTCACTCACCCCGGTCACATAGTTATCTATGCTCCCGGGGATTCGCTCCCTTGCCGCCGCGCTGCAATTTGAAATCTATTGGGTATATTAGATAAACTATTAAATTTTTACCCAATATGAATTAAGGAACTATAATTTATTTTTTATCAAAAATATACGGCTCTATTTTATGGGTTAAATATATTTTTCTGAAAGCCAAGGATGCGTTGAACAATGGGTAAAAATTATATATCTAATCTTTTAATAATAGTGTAAAAATGTAGTGTGTAAAGTTTATTGTTGTAAAATTTGTTTTTTGTTATTATTTGTTGAATAATTCTATATTATATTATTCAGAAATGCATTAATTATCTTATAATAATTGATTTATTATCAATTAATTGTTGGTTTATTTCTGAATTGTATTTATTTAAAATAAATAATGACAAATTAAAATAATCATTAATTATAGTGGGTTATTAGTTACAATATTTTCGTAAAATCTGTTTTATTTGTCTTGAGGGAATGGCATTTTATAAAGTTAAATATTTGATAATGTATCACTGGAAGAATTGGTTGCCGTGTCGGAACAAATGATTGGCGCACTCAAGGTGCAGTTTACCCAGCAGGATTTTGACTTTTTGATGTCTTTCAAGCGCGGAACACCGGACTGGTTGTTAGTGTCGGAAAGCCAGATTCAGCATCTGCCCGCAGTAAAATGGAAGTTACACAACATCAGCCGCATACCAGAGGCTAAACACACTCAGGCACTGAATAAGCTGGAAAAGGTATTCTGAGACACCATGAAAACAAAAATCCACGCAACGGCGTGGATTTAAAATGTTTTTCTTGTCTTCATGAATCATTCTGAGATGCTCTGAGACAATAGAAACGATTTAGACATTAAACAAGAAGTTCATTACATCACCATCTTTAACGATGTAATCTTTACCTTCTGAACGCATTTTGCCGGCCTCTTTTGCGCCTTGTTCGCCTTTGTAAGTGATGAAATCGTCAAAAGCAATGGTTTGTGCGCGGATAAAACCTTTTTCGAAATCAGTATGGATCTTACCGGCTGCTTGTGGTGCGGTTGCGCCAACAGGAATTGTCCATGCCCGGACTTCTTTCACGCCAGCAGTGAAGTAGGTTTGCAAATTCAGTAACTGATAGCCCGCGCGGATAACGCGATTTAAACCGGGTTCTTCCAGACCAAGCTCCGCCATAAACTCTTCGCGTTCATCATCTTCCAGCTCTGCGATATCGGCCTCTACCGCAGCACAAACCGGTACCACCACGGAACCCTCTTGTGCCGCGATTGCACGAACAGCGTCCAGATATGGGTTGTTTTCGAAACCATCTTCGTTGACGTTAGCAATGTACATAGTGGGTTTTAAGGTCAGGAAGCTCAGGTAACGAATAGCCGCTTTTTCTTCAGTACTGAGATCCAATGCCCGCAACATACCGGCTTGTTCCAGATGAGGCAGACATTTTTCCAGCACTTCTAATTCTGTTTTGGCATCTTTATCGCCACCCTTAGCTTTTTTCTGGACGCGGTGAATAGCTCGTTCACAGGTGTCCAGATCGGAAAGGGCTAATTCGGTATTGATAATCTCAATATCAGCAGCAGGGTCAACCTGACCGGAAACGTGAATGATATTGTCGTTGACAAAGCAGCGTACAACATGGCCGATAGCTTCTGTTTCACGAATGTTGGTTAGAAACTGGTTGCCCAGACCTTCACCTTTTGATGCACCTTTCACCAAACCTGCAATATCCACAAATTCCATTGTGGTCGGTAAGATTCGCTGAGGTTTTACAATTTCAGCCAGTTGCTCAAGCCGTGGATCTGGCATAGGTACTACACCGGTATTTGGCTCGATGGTGCAGAACGGGAAGTTTGCTGCTTCGATACCTGCTTTGGTCAGAGCATTGAATAATGTTGATTTCCCGACGTTAGGTAGGCCAACGATACCGCATTTGAATCCCATAAATTTTCACCTTAAATTGCTTATAAATCAAAAGGCTGTGTTAGCCTTTTTGATGAATCAGAAAAAAATTGGCGCCATTATACACGGAATGGCGAGCTATCACGATCTCGCAAACAGGATTTATCTGTTCTGTGCATTAGGCACTGGCTTTAAAGCCATGTAACCGATTGATTGCCTTATCCATATCTTGTTTTATCAGGATGTCAGTACAGCGCAGTGCTTCATCAATTGCATCATCAATCAGCTTTTGTTCGCTGGTTGGGGGTTTTCCCAGTACAAAGCCAACAACTTTATTTTTATCGCCAGGATGACCAATACCAATTCGTAAGCGATAAAAGTTAGGATTATTGCCAAATTTGTTTTGAATATCTTTCAGGCCATTATGGCCGCCATGACTTCCGCCCAGCTTCATTTTTGCCACTCCGGGCGGTAAATCGAGCTCATCATGTGCCACTAGAATTTCATCCGGCTGGATACGGTAAAAAGAGGCAAGGGCCGCGACAGATTTACCACTGAGGTTCATAAATGTCGTAGGGACCAGCAGACGAATGTCATGACCACACATATTGATCCGGGCGGTGTAACCGAAAAATTTACTCTCTTCTTTCATAGACTGGTTGTGGCTTTGTGCTAGCAGGTCAACATACCAAGCTCCAGCGTTGTGTCTGGTTTGAGCATATTCAGCACCGGGATTAGCCAGACCGACGATTAATTTTATGTTACTCACTATTTCTTCACTTTTGGCAGTAAAACAAAAAGAAGGCTAGTTTACCTGCCGGGTGCGACGAGTACAAAGTTCAGTTTGACCGCTTTTTCCTTTAAGTGATGACTGATGGTTATTGATCGATAAATTATTTTCATTATGTAAAATTGTAAGAAATAATTTAATAAACTTCGAGATTATAATAACCAGTGAGGAAATGGATAGAAAAGCGTTATTTCCATATGTTGAATGAAAATATTTTTGATATATATCTGGTTTAGAGGTGTTTGGTTTTTATTGCTATCAATTATAAAAAATAATGGGTGATTTAAGTTATAACAATGCTCCATTATTCTCTTTCTAAACTAGAATTAAAATAAGTTATAGGGAATTATTTTTATAATAACTTAATGTGTTAATTATGAAGCGATATTGTTTAACTTGAGGAGAGTATATGAAACCGACGAATGATTTTAAAGCTTTTTCTATTAGTAATAATGCTAATGTAGTGAGTCAAGAGAGGTATGAAATAGATCAAAGTTTGAAAACAGGGTTTCCTCCAAATAATATTACTGTTCACCTGCTCAATAAGGCATTACGTCAATCGTCAACAATAACATCTGTTGTGGCTAATTTTATCGCGACATATTCTGGTGATGATATTCTGGATAATGGGGATATCGCTAAACTTGTTGTTCAATTAAATAGAGCATTGGAACAAAAAATCGCAGTAGAAGTACCAGGAGCTTCATTAACACAAAAAGGTGTTATTCAACTCACAGATAAAATGGGTAATAGTAATACCCTCGCGGTTACTCAGAAGCTTGTTTCCGATGTAAATGATAACGCTAATAACCGATTGGCAAAAGATCAAAACGGCGCAGATATTCCTGATAAAAACGTGTTTGTGAAAAATCTCGGCTTATTGGAAACAGTGGAATTGGCAAAAAATGCGGTGTCAGCTAGTGGTGGGAATTATCCAGGATATTTTAGATTTAAACAGGTTGAAACACTTCCCACTGAACGTAATGCGACGATGTTAGTTTCTGCGCAGGGCGCCAAACCAACAAGTGAAATAGTTTCGTATACGCTTTACAATTGGTATGATAATTATATTAAAACAGGTATTGTACGTGGCAGTAGCGTAGATACTTACGGATATACGATAGATATTAATGGCAGACGGGTTTTCTCTGTTTCTCCTGCGGGTCTGATTGAAGCCGCGTCAGCGAATATAAAGGGGAACGCGGGTGTTTTTAATGTAATACATGATACTGGTAAACATGCATATTTTCAGTTTATTGAGGGAGCAAAAAGAACGGCTTATGTTGGATTTCCAAGTGACGGGTCAGCGGATTTTGATATTTGCAATGAAAAAAAATCTAGCAAATTGACAATTGGTGGAGAGTTGGCTGCATATATTAATAACAATCGGGTTTTTTCTGTTTCTCCAGTTGGGCAGATTGATGCTGCATCGGCAAATTTAAAAGGGGCTGGGGGTGTTTTTAACACTGTATATGACACGGGTAAACATGCGTATTTCCAATTTGTTGAGGGGGGAAAAAGAACCGCCTATGTTGGATTTCCAGGTGATGGGTCAGCGGATTTTGATATTTGCAATGAAAAAGAATATGGCAGGCTGACAGTTGGCGATAAATTAAAATATAACGGTAATCCTATTGCAATTTTTAATGATAACTTCATCGCTGACACTAATGGCAATTTCAAAGTATCTAGCCCCATAGCGAGTATTCATCCAGACGGAACTTACGAGTTAACTCGTGAAGCAGAAGGGGTGAAAGTTGAGCGGATAGAGACAGGAAAATATCGCATCAGCGGCTGTAATGGTTTTGCAAAAGATGGGGCATGGGGAATTCACGGTGGTACTATTGTCCCGGCAGACAGCAACGGATTAAATCTAATTTGGGTTTGTGAATCGGTAGACTTATCTAGCGGCGATATAACCATCGAATGCTATCATCGTCAAAATAAAGATGCACCGATATTTGCTCAAAATAAGCGGATTAAGCGTGTTAATGATGACGGGGGAGTAATTTATTACCATGATGGTGAGCTATGCGACATTCCTGATGGACGTGTGATTAATGTTCGAGTGCAACTGCCTGAAAAATAATAATAATTGAGTGCGAACTCATAATTACAATAAGTGGAAAACCCGTTGAAATATTTGTACAACGGGTTTTTTTCTTATATTTTGATGAAAAAATGGTGTAAAAAATTAATACTGTTCTGGAAAATAAAATAGTTTGTGGTGATTTTTGCTAAGTGATTACTAATGGTTATCGGCTGATAATTTATTTTCATTATACAAAATTATAGAAATTAATTTAATGTATTCAGTAGCTATAAATGAATATATACCCAATAGATTTCAAGATGGATCGCGACGGCAAGGGAGCGAATCCCCGGGAGCATAGAGAACTATGTGACCGGGGTGAGTGAGTGCAGCCAACAAAGAGGCAACTTGAAAGATAACGGGTATAACGGCAATAATTTTATGGTATTACTGATGATGAATATCTATCGTACTTTTCGTAATTTAATAAGTTATAAGGTAAGTAAGAGTGTGCTAATAGTCTGTTTTTTATTTACAGCGCTTATGCCACCAACACTAAATAGCAATCCTGCTTTATCTGAACCAGAAAAGCCTTTGGTTGGTGTTGCAAATTGCCAGGGTCCTCCCAACGCAGTTATGAAACATGATATTGATAGAAAAAAACAGACAACCGGGCAGGTTAACAAGAAATTACACGAAAACATTACTCATAAAGAGAAAAAGCGATCAGATCGGAGTCGGTGTGGTAATTTTTTATCACAGGAAAGTGCAATAGAAAGAAATAATATCAATGAAAAACCAAAAATACCTCAACTATATGAAAGTAGTCATAAAGATGAGAGCCATAAAGATGATAGTCAAAATACTCCTCCTTTAATCCTGTCTCGTGGTACTGAATTCCTTGGGTTATTAAATAAAGATCCGAAAAAATTAGCGCAAGATTATATTGTCAATAAAGTAAATAGTCAGATAACAAATAACACTCAGAAATGGCTATCTCAGTTTGGTACCGCTAAAATTAATTTAAATGTTGATCATCATGGGCACCTGGATGAAAGTTCTGTAGACTTACTCGTTCCTTTTTATGATGATAAAGATCACTGGCTTGTTTATACTCAATATGGATATCGTCATAAAGATAGCCGTGATACTGTGAATTTAGGCATTGGAACTCGTTTATTCATAAATGACTGGATGTATGGAGCGAATACTTTTTACGATAATGACTTAACTGGTAATAACAGCCGATTTAGTCTGGGTGGTGAACTGTGGACGAACCACCTAAAAATGTCCACTAATGCATATTTCCGTCTGAGTGATTGGCATAACTCTCGTGATTTAACCAATTATTATGAACGCCCTGCCAATGGTTATGATCTTATTGCCGACATGTATTTACCTTCAATGCCATCACTTGGTGCTAAAATAAAATATGAACAATACTTTGGTGATAATGTTGCGCTATTCGGGACGAACAATAGACAAAAAGATCCCTATGCGGCAACTTTTGGGATAAATTATACGCCAATTCCACTGATCACAGCAGGAGTTGATTATAAATTAGGGAAAGAGGGAAAAAGTGATGGTATATTTTCATTCAATGTGAATTACCGGTTTGGTGTTCCGTTATCAGAACAACTTTCGCCAGAAAATGTTTCTTCACTACGAAGCTTAGCAGGAAGTCGTTACGATTTAGTTGAAAGAAATAATAATATTATTTTGAATTATTTGAAAAAGCAGAAGCGTTTTAGATTAGTGGTGCCTGTATTAGAAATTAGGGGTTACGGTGGTGAAGTTAAACCAATAAAAATTCAATCTGATACTTCGTTAAAAAATGTGATTTGGGATACACCTGAATTATTCCAGAAGAATGGCGGAATTATAAATATAGAAAATACCAATGGTTATACGATTCAATTACCGGAATATCAACCTGATGGAAAAAATGACTATACCATAACAGGCACAAGTAAAGATGATCAGCAGGGAATACAGATAGAAGCCCATGTGTTACAGCGTAATATTTCTTTGAGTATTAATACAACCGATCCTTTAATTGCTGATGGAAATGCGAAATATGTTTATACAGCGACTCTGCTTGGAGCTGATAAAAAGACGCCGATAGAAAATGCTAAATTGGTTTGGGATACAGATAAAAAAGATCCTGGATTGAAATTAAAACCTGATTCAGAAGCAACAGATAAAAATGGACAGCAGACCGCAACATTAACAAGTACAACACCATTATCCGATATACAAGTCAGCGTCAGTATTAATGGCGAACGTGTTACTACGGATAAAAAAGTCAGCTTTACTGAGTCCAGCAGCAACTATCGAGTCACCAGTGTGACGGTGGACAAAGATGGTGGACTCTATAACAACGGCACGGACAGTTATACCTTCACGGCGACGGTGGTGGATGCACATGGCAAGCCGGTGGCGGATAAACCGATCGAGATTGACTGGCAGACAGATAAAGCGGTACCCGGATTAAAACTGACGAAACAAAGCCATTCGGTGAGTAACGCACAGGGGCAGGTAACCGCGACCTTAACCAGCACGGCGGCGGTATCTGATGTGCAGGTATCGGCGAAAACCGCCAGCCAGCCAGTGGCGGTGAATGCGGATAAGAAAGTCAGCTTTGAGGAACTGAGCAGCAGTTATCGAGTCACCGGCGTGACGGTGGACAAAGGGGACCCGCTCTACAATAACGGTACCGACAGTTATACCTTCACGGCGACGGTGGCGGATGCGTATGGCAAGCCGGTGGTGGATAAACCGATTGACATTGACTGGCAGACAGATAAAGCGGTACCCGGGTTAAAACTGACAAAACAGAACAGCCCGGTGAGTAATGCGCAGGGGCAGGTTACCGCGACTTTAACCAGCACGGCAGCGGTGACGGATGTGCAGGTGTCGGCGAAAACCGCCAGCCAGCCAGCGGCGGTGAATGCGGATAAGAAAGTCAGCTTTACGGAACTGAGCAGCAGTTATCGAGTCACCGGTGTGACGGTGGACAAAGGGGACCCGCTCTACAATAACGGTACTGACACTTATACCTTCACGGCAACGGTGGCGGATGCGTATGGCAAGCCGGTAGTGGATAAACCGATCGAGATTGACTGGCAGACAGATAAAACGGTGGTCGGGTTAAAACTGACAAAACAAAGCAATTCGGTGAGTAACGCGCAGGGACAGGTGACCGCGACCTTAACCAGTACGGCGGCGGTGACGGATGTGCAGGTGTCGGCGAAAACGGTGGGTAATTCGTCGTGGGTCAAGGCCGATAGCCCGGTGAGCTTTACGGAGCTGAGCAGCAGCTATTATGTTGCCAGCGTGACGGTGGATGTGGATAAAGACGGGAAGCACTATAACAACGGCACGGACAGTTATACCTTCACGGCGACGGTGAAAGATGGGCATGGCAATCTGGTGGTGGATCAACCGATCAATATTGACTGGCAGACAGACCCAGCGGTGGCCGGGTTAACCCTGACAAAACAAAGCAAGTCGGTGAGTAACGCGCAGGGGCAGGTTACCGCGACCTTAACCAGCACGGCGGCGGTGAAGGATGTACAGGTATCGGCGAAAACGGTCAGCCAGCAAACGGCGGCGGTGAAAGCGGATAAGAAAGTCAGTTTTGAGGCGCTGAGCGACAGCTATTATGTTGCCAGCGTGACGGTGGATGTGGATAAAGACGGGAAGCGCTACAACAACGGCACGGACAGTTATACCTTCACGGCGACGGTGAAAGATGGGCATGGCAATCTGGTGGTGGATAAACCGATTGAGATTGACTGGCAGACAGACCCAGCGGTGGCCGGGTTAACCCTGACGAAACAAAGCAAGTCGGTGAGTAACGCGCAGGGACAGGTCACCGCGACCTTAACCAGCACGGCGGTGGTATCGGATGTACAGGTGTCGGCGAAAACGGCCAGCCAGCAAACGGCGGCGGTGAAAGCGGATAGGAAAGTCAGTTTTGAGGCGCTGAGCAGCAGCTATTATGTCGCCAGCGTGACGGTGGATGTGGATAAAGACGGGAAGCGTTACAACAACGGCACGGACAGTTATACCTTCACGGCGACGGTGAAAGATGGGCATGGCAATCTGGTGGTGGATAAACCGATCGAGATTGACTGGCAGACAGATAAAACGGTGGTCGGGTTAAAACTGACAAAACAAAGCAATTCGGTGAGTAACGCGCAGGGACAGGTGACCGCGACCTTAACCAGTACGGCGGCGGTGACGGATGTGCAGGTGTCGGCGAAAACCGCCAGCCAGCCAGCGGCGGTGAATGCGGATAAGAAAGTCAGCTTTACGGAACTGAGCAGCAGTTATCGAGTCACCGGTGTGACGGTGAATGTGGATAAAGACGGGAAGCGCTACAACAACGGTATCGACAGTTATACCTTCACGGCGACGGTGAAAGATGGGCATGGCAATCTGGTGGTGGATCAACCGATCGAGATTGACTGGCAGACAGACCCAGCGGAGGCCGGGTTAAAACTGACGAAACAAAGCAAGTCGGTGAGTAACGCGCAGGGACAGGTCACGGCGACCTTAACTAGCACGGCGGTGGTATCGGATGTACAGGTGTTGGCGAAAACGGCCAGCCAGCAAACGGCGGCGGTGAAAGCGGATAGGAAAGTCAGTTTTGAGGCGCTGAGCAGCAGCTATTATGTCGCCAGCGTGACGGTGGATGTGGATAAAGACGGGAAGCGTTACAACAACGGCACGGACAGTTATACCTTCACGGCGACGGTGAAAGATGGGCATGGCAATCTGGTGGTGGATAAACCGATCGAGATTGACTGGCAGACAGACTCAACGGTGGCAGGGTTAAAACTGACGAAACAGAGCAATTCGGTGAGTAATGCGCAGGGGCAGGTCACCGCGACCTTAACCAGCACGGCGGCGGTGACGGATGTACAGGTATCGGCGAAAACGGCCAGCCAGCAAACGGCGGCGGTGAATGCGGATAGGAAAGTCAGCTTTGAGGCGCTGAGCGGCAGTTATCGAGTCACCGACGTGACGGTGGATGTGGATAAAGACGGGAAGCGCTACAACAACGGCACGGACAGTTATATCTTCACGGCGACGGTGAAAGATGGGCATGGCAATCTGGTGGTGGATAAACCGATCGAGATTGACTGGCAGACAGACCCAGCGGAGGCCGGGTTAAAACTGACTCAACAAAGCCATTCGGTGAGTAACGCGCAGGGACAGGTGACCGCGACCTTAACCAGCACGGCGGTGGTATCGGATGTACAGGTGTCGGCGAAAACGGCCAGCCAGCAAACGGCGGCGGTGAAAGCGGATAGGAAAGTCAGTTTTGAGGCGCTGAGCGACAGCTATTATGTCGCCAGCGTGACGGTGGATGTGGATAAAGACGGGAAGCACTATAACAACGGTATCGACAGTTATACCTTCACGGCGACGGTGAAAGATGGGCATGGCAATCTGGTGGTGGGTCAGTCGATCGATATTGACTGGCAGACAGACCCAGCGGTTGACGGGTTAAAACTGACGAAACAGGGCAATTCGGTGAGTAACGCGCAGGGGCAGGTTACCGCAACCTTAACCAGCACGGCGGCGGTGACGGATGTGCAGGTGTCGGCGAAAACGGCCAGCCAGCAAACGGCGGCGGTGAAAGCGGATAAGAAAGTCAGTTTTGAGGCGCTGAGCGACAGCTATTATGTCGCCAGCGTGACGGTGGATGTGGATAAAGACGGGAAGCGCTACAACAACGGCACGGACAGTTATACCTTCACGGCGACGGTGAAAGATGGGCATGGCAATCTGGTGGTGGATCAACCGATCAATATTGACTGGCAGACAGACCCAGCGGTGGCCGGGTTAACCCTGACGAAACAAAGCAATGCGGTGAGTAACGCGCAGGGACAGGTCACGGCGACCTTAACCAGCACGGCGGTGGTATCTGATGTACAGGTATCGGCGAAGACGGCCAGCCAGCAAACGGCGGCGGTAAATGCGGATAGGAAAGTCAGTTTTGAGGAGCTGAGCACCAGCTATTATGTCGCCGACGTGATGGTGGATAAAGAGGGCCCGCTTTACAACAACGGCACGGATACTTATACCTTCACGGCGACGGTGAAAGATGGGCATGGCAATCTGGTGGTGGATAAACCGATCGAGATTAACTGGCAGACAGACCCGAAAGTTGACGGGTTAAAACTGACGAAACAGAGCAATTCGGTGAGTGACGCCCAGGGTCAACTAACGGCGACCTTAAGTAGTACGGTGATGGTGACGGATGTGCAGGTGTCGGCGGAAACGGCTAACCAACAAACGCCGGTGAAGGTAGATAAAAAAGTTAGTTTTGTCGGTCCTGATGAGCTTGCTTCTCTTACTGTTAGTCCAGATCACGTAACAGAAGGAGAAGGCGCGGAACATACTTACACCTTCACTGCCACAGTAAAAGATTTTTCCGGGCAGGCAAAAAGCGGTGCTACGGTGGCTTGGAGTGCAACAAATAGTGAGGGGGTTACCATTATTGATAAAAACTTGGTTACTCAGGTAGTGGGTGATGGTAAAACAGATGCTGATGGGAAAGCGCAATATCAGGTATATAGCAAAAGCGGCGGGTTTGTTGCTGTTATGGTAACGGCTAAAGTGAATGATTCATCTGTTGGTTCTAAGAATAAAACGGTGGAAATTAAGGCTAATGAGCAGGATGTTGCTAATTTCTTTATAGTACCTTATCGCGTTAGGAAGAATGATGATGAAGCCATTTATTCAGCTCTTCCGGTACCTAAAAAATATGTACACTTTGGTTGGGAAAAGATGCGTTTTATACCTGAGTATCTACCTGGAAAAATAGACATGGTTGATTATGATGGTGTCATTGATTCAAATGATAAAAGTGTGATTGATGTGGATCAAACTCGTGGTTTTTTTGAAGTTAAAAAAGTAGGAAGAGCTATATTAACTGCGACATTTACACATCCATCATCTGGGCGATATGTAAAATATGTTATTCCTGATGTGAAAATTGACCACTTTGTATTTGTTGATCCTAATCCGGCAGGGCCTGGAGTTGGTCAACCTGAGCCGTCAGATCTTATTGACAAAAAGCAGCCTCTTCGTACATGTAAAAGAGGGAATACTGTGCGTGAAGCTGTTATAGGCCGATCAATTGATTATATGGTTAACACATCGAGGGTAAATCTTATTGCAGCAGGTTTATTAGGTGATCCTGCTTATGGTTTATCACATGATAAGATAACATTGGCTGGATTATTAGTAGGTGAAGTAAGTAATAATGGCTATATTCAGGCCCATGTGTTGGACCTGAAAAATAAATATAAAAGTACTTATACGGTTTTATGCGAGAAGTAAGAAAAAGTAATAGATAATTAACCGAAGTAAAAGGAAAGATTGTACGAGAGGAAAAATAGATGGCTATTTCTCCTCAGATGTGTAACTTCAATTATAAGGTTTAATATAATATGGGAACTATTACAGCAGATATTCCTTCAAAGGCAATTGTTTTAGAGGAATGTCCAATTGTTATTACTGTTAATTATACCGGTGATGACACTAATAAGGTAACTGAATCTACTAACATAATTCACAATATACCGCCAAAGACTCTTTTTGATAGCCAAGTCAATATCTTAAGAGATATAGAGAAAAATACTTGTACTGCGAAATTTTTTATTACTGCCGAGCTTGGTGCCGGTGATGTCGATCTAACATTTTCAGTGGATGTAGAGAAAGAAAAAGCTGAATTGAATATAAAACTGATTACTATTAATCAGAATGGATTTTCACATTTAGCATTTGTGCCTATAATTATTGGTGATTCGTTGGTAAAAGATTTATCTCCAGTAGCCGATGATGTTAAACCTTCACTGATAGGTAATCCTTCTCTCACTGTTCATATGTATGCCCAGAGTAATAAAAATGATCCATTGCCTTATTTTCAGATTCCTCTGGTAACTAGCCGATTAGTCCGTATCTTTGTCTATGATAAGGATAGATTAACAGAAGAAATATTTCCTATTACTCACTTGGAAGGTAGCTATAGGTACTATATTAATACGAATTCCAGGGGTTTTGTTGCCTTAAAAGTTTTTCCCAGAAAGATAATACAGAATAACGGTTATGAAGTTAAAATGTTCACAGAGCTGACAGGTTTTAAAAGGGACACTCCATCAAGTATTTTGTTTATTACAGAAGACCTTGAACCAACGCTTGCAGCACCAGATATTTTAGAACTCGATGGAGATAAGTTAACACCTCCTCCAGGGAATACGAGTACAGCATTTAGTGTGATTATTCCATCCTATAAAAATGCCAAACCAAAAGATAAAATCTTTTTAATGATTAGAGAAGGTGATAATGAAAAGCAAAGTGGAGCTGCTACAATAAATAAAATTGATCAGTTAGATAAGCCACTTATTTCGGTGCCATATGCCAGTGTGCCGAATATTGGTGATAATGAATTGTGTTATTATGTGAGTGATCCAATTGGAAATGTAGTCATGTCATCTTCTCACTATTTTAATTTAATGGATTCAGTCCCTAATGAGCCACCACAGATTGATAGAACATTATCTGTAGCTAGAGTTTTTACTCACCAAGGTCATGTAGAACTTGAGCTTCAAGGCAAAATCAACTATTTAATTATTCAAGGAGGAGGATTGGATGTTCATATTGCTGTAGGTGCGGAAACTGAAATCAATGTAGATGATATTATTAATGTGAGTATTTACATTAATGGTACTATGGCTGAGAAGTTATATTCAGTAATGGATACTATTGATCCTTATACAGTAACCAAAGAAGATTTGATGGCTGGAGTAAGTATTATTCCTCTCGGTCAGGGGATTTTTTCATACGTAGACTCATATGCTGATGGTACACCGGGCACAGTATATATCACTTATCAGGTACAGAATAAAAATTCCAAGATTTGGTCTGGACTTATCGACACTGTTCCACCTGGTCAGTAAATTTAGTTTGTTGGGATGCGCGTTAGCGCTTCCCATTCTGACAGGCTATATTGACATTGGATGATACTGGAAAAAGGTATGTTTATGTTCTGATAAGTGAATTATTGTTATTACAGTAATGCCTAAAATAAATAATTTATTTATGTGAGAAGTAGGAAGGAGGTAATAAATAGGTAGTAAGCATCATCGTAGAAGGGCGTTATTTTGATAGAAGATTAGGTGTTTTTTACTTATTAGGGTTTAACTTTAATATAAGGTTTAATATATCGACATTTACAACAGATATTGTTTCAGGAATAATGGTTTCGGAATAGTGCCAATTTGTTATTATTGTGACTTATAGTGAAGACATAGCCATGCTATTTTCTCGTTATTTTAACTGATTAATCCCTAATGAGCCGCCACAGGTTTCTCATACATTAGCTATAATTTTTACTCACTAAGGTCATTTAGAACTTGGACAGCGAGGAGAAATCAGTTATTTAATTATTCACTGAAATTAGTGTAGATGATGTTATTAATGTAAGTGTTTATGCTAATGGTACTATGGGAGAGAAGTTAGATTCAGTAGTTAATACTATTGAACCCTATACATTAACCAAGAAAGATGTGGAGGTTGGAGTAAGCGTTATTCAGTTTAGTCAGGCTAATGACTAAAGTAAATAGTTTATTTATGTGAGAAGTAGGGAGGCGATAATAGGTAGTCAGCATCATTGTAGAAGAGCATTATTTTGATAGAAATTAGATGTTTGTTACTTGTTGGTGTTTAACTTTAATATGAGGTTTAATATGTCGACATTTACAGCAGATATAGTTTCAGGAGTAATGGTTTTAGAAGAGTGCCCGGTTGTTGTCACGGTGACTTATTTAGGTGATGATACTCACAAAGTAACGGATTCGACGGACATAGTGTATGATAACCCAGAAAATACCCGTTTTGATACGACCCCTCGTATTTCAAGAGATGTTGAGAAAAATACTTGCACTGCGAAATTTGTTGTTACTGCTAATTCTGGTGTCGGTGATTTCACCATAACATTTTCAATGGATAAGGCTACGGACCCCGATGCTAAATTAGAGATAGAGTTTCATTCTATTGATAAAAATGGTTTTTCACATGCAGCATTTGAACCTATGGTTATTGGTGGTTCGTTGATAAAAGATTTATCTCCGGCAGAGGATAATGAGAAACCTTCACCATTCAATGGTAGCCTGCTTATTAATCTATATGCGCTGAGTAAAACAAATGATCCGTTACCCTATTTTCAAATTCCCCTAGTGACGGATAAGTTAGTACGTATTTTTGGGTATGGTGGAAAGAAACTTACGAAAGAAATATTTCCTTTTATTCAAGAACTAAATAACAATAAATACTATATTAATACAGATGATAAAGGTTTTGTTGCCTTAAAGATTTTTCCCAGTCAGGAAGAGGAGGGGAACTATGCAGTTAATATGTTCACTGAATTGCGGGGTTTTTCAAGGAAATCTTCATCAAATATTCTGTTTATTACAGAAGACATTGCTCCAACGCTTGTGATGCCAGATATAGAAGAGCTGGACGGTGATAGATTAACGCCATCAACAGGATATAGCAGTACAGGTTTTCATGTGAGTATCCCGTTCTATGAAGGTGTTAGACCGAAAGATAGAATTTTTTTAATTATCAGAGAAGATAATATCGAAACGCTAAGTGCGTCTGCTGTAATTACTGATTTGAATCAGTTGGATAGTCCATTTATTTTAGTTCCATATGCTACTGTTCCAAATATTGGCAATAATGAGTTATACTATTACGCAGCTGATGTAATGGGAAACATAACTATGTCATCCTCCCTCTATTTTAATTTAGTGAGGTCAGTACCAAATGTACCACCAGAGATTACGCGTATATTAGAGAAACCTATAATTTTTAATCATAGAACGCAGTTGGAATTTGTGTGGCCAGCTAAGATCAATCTTGATGGTATTTTAGGAGGGGGGTTGGACGCCCATATTGCTGTGGGTAAAAACAGTGGAATAGAGGTAAATAATGTCATTAATGTACGTATTTACGTTAATGGTATTGTGAATGAGAATCCATCTTCGAAAATTTATTCTGTTGAACCTCATACGGTAACTGCCGACGAAGTGGCGGCAGGAGAAGCTATTATTCCGCTTGGTCAGGGGCCTTTTACTAATATAGACTCACATCGTGATGGTACTCCAGGCTCGGTTTATATCACTTACAGCGTAGGTAAAAAGGAATCTAAGATTTGGTTTGGATACATTGATACGGTTCCGTAGACTCATATCGTGATGGTACACCAGGCTCAGTTTATATCACTTACAGCGTAGGCCAAAAAGAATCTAAGATTTGGTTTGGATACCTTGATACTGTTCCACCTGGACAATAAATTTAACTGATTGGGGTTTTATTTATTTGCTGGAAAATGCGTAAGCATTTTCCATTTTTCCTAACATATTTCTTATTGGTGAACTGGCGATTTCTTTATTACATACTATAATGTTTTATTAATCGTTGTTATTTTATTTTCAACCAAGGAATCATGGAGCTAATGGTGACAGTATGAATAATGGTCAACATGACGAAAAGTGATTTAACAATTACCGTAATTTTAACCCCAGATATATTGTAACTATACCCAATAGATTTCAAGATGCATCGAGACGGCAAGGGAGCGATAGGGTATATTTGGGTATAAAGCTTATGTTTCGAGTAGAGATTTATTGTTATTACATTAACGGCTAAAGTAAATAATTTATTTATGTGACAAACAGGAAGGAGGTAATAGATAGTAAACATCGTGGTGTAAGCACTTTATCTTGATAGAAAATTGGACGCTTGTTACTTATTGTTGTTTAACTTTAATGATGAGGTTTAATATGTCGATACTTACAGCAGATGTCGTTTCAGGAATAACGGTTTTAGAAGAATGCCCAGTTGTCGTTACTGTGACTTATTTGGGTGATGATATTCATAAAGTAACAGAAACAACCGGCATAGTTTACAGTGATCTACAAGATGCCAGTTTTGATGAGATCCCCCGTATTTCAAGGGATGTCAAGAATAATACCTGTACTGCAAAGTTTGTTGTTACTGTTAATCCTGATGCCGGTGATTTCACTGTAATATTTTCGATGGATAAGGTTACAGATCCCGATGCTAAATTGGAGATTGTATTTCATCCTGTTGATAAAAGTGATTTCTCATATGCAGCGTTTGGGCCTACAATTATTGGTGATTCGTGGATAAAAGACTTCTCTCCGGCAGCAGATAATGAGGAGCCTTCTGAATCTAATGGTAGCCTCCTTGTTAATATATATGCGCTAAGTAAGAAAAATAAGCCGTTACCCTATTTTCAAATTCCTCTGGTAACGAATAGACCAGTACGTATTTTTAAGGATAATGAAGAACAACTTACGGAAGAAATATTACCTTTTATTAGTGCAGAAGATAATTATCAATATTATATTAATACGGATGGTAAAGGTTTTGTTGCTCTAAGAGTTTTCCCTAAGAAATCTAAGGGTAACTATTCAGTGAATATGTTCACAAAACTGCCATATTTTTTAAGATACGCGTCGTCAAGCATTCTGATTATTACAGAAAATATATTCCCAACGCTTCCAGCACCGAAGATTGTAGAATTGGATGGTGATAAATTAATACCACCGGTAGGAAATAGAAGTACAGGTTTTCATGTGAGTATCCCATTTTATAAAAATGCTAGGCCGTGGGATCGAGTTTTCTTAATAATGAGAGAAGGTAATAAAGAAATTAAGAGCCAGTCTGCTGTAATAGCTAATCTGGATCAGTTGGATAATCCGTTTATTTCAGTTCCATATACTAGTATTCCAAATGTTGGCGATAATGAGTTATATTATTATGTGATTGATGTAGCTGGAAACGTCAATGTGTCATCAGCCCTCTATTTTAATTTAACAAGGTCGGTACCAAATGTACCACCAGAAGCTAAGCGTACATTAGTTGCACCCAGAATTTTCACTCATAAAGATCAGGTGGAAATCGGACAGCGAGGTAAGGTAGGTAAGATCGATCTTGCAAGTATTTCAGGAGGGGGGCTGAATGCTTATATTTCTGTGGGGCCAGAGACTGAAATCAATGTAGACGATGTTATTAATGTAAGTGTTTACGTTAATGGTACTATGGACGAGGAGCTATATTCAGCAATTAATACTATTAATCCTTATACAGTAACTAGGGAAGATCTGTCTGCTGGAGTAAGTATTATTCAGCTTGGTCAGGAGTTTTTTTCATATGTAAACTCATATGCTGATGGCACGCCAGGCTCAGTATATATCACTTATCAAGTAAGGAATAAAAACTCTAAGATTTGGTATGGACACATTGATGCTATTTCGCTTGGGCAGTAAGTTTAGCCAATTGGATTTATTGGGAGGCGCGTTAGTGCTTCCCATTCTGACAGATTACATTTGGCATTGGATGATATTGGAAAAGGTATTTTTATGTTTATGCCCTGAGTGGTGGAATTATTGTTATTACATAGTGGCTAAAGTAAATAATTTATTTATGTGAGAATTAGGAAGGAGGTAATAGGTAGTAAGCATCGTTGTGGAAGCGTATTATCTTGATAGAAGTTAGATGCTTTTTACTTATTGCTTATTGGTGTTTAACTTTAATGATGAGGTTTAATTATGTCGACTCTTACAGCAGATATCGTTTCAGGAATAACGGTTTTAGAAGAGTACCCGGTTGTTGTTACTGTGACTTATTTGGGTGATTCTATTCATAAAGTAACGAAAGCGACCGACATAGTGTACAGTACCCAAAAAAATGCCAGTTTTGATGGGATTCCTCGCATTTCAAGAGATATTGAGAAGAATACCTGTACTGCGAAATTTGTTGTTACTGCTCATTCTGGTTCCAGTGATTTTACTATAACATTTTCAATGGATAAGGCTACGGACCCTGATGCTAAATTGGAGATTGCGTTTCATCCTGTTGATAATAATGGCTTTTCACATGCCGCGTTTGAACCGATAATTATTGGCGATTCGTGGATAAAAGATCTTTCTCCGGCAGAAGATAATGAACAACCTTCTAAATTTTTCAATGGCAGCCTCCTTGTTAATATATATGCTCAGAGTAAAACAAATGATCCATTGCCCTATTTTCAGATTCCTCTGGTAACCAGGGCAGGATCTCACATTTTCTATATGGTTATTGTGGATAAAAACAACCCTCTACTAGCTCAATAAATGTTCATGCCAGATATCAAAACCTATCAATA
>NZ_LJCS01000070.1:0-19699 GCF_001280945.1 Photorhabdus heterorhabditis
ACAAAGTGCCCGTCGGGGCGAGTTGGAATGCACTTTAACAAAGCGGGGAAAAACGGCAGAAAAAAAGCTGCTAAATCAGGGGGAAAAGTCCGCCCAGCGATATGATGACACCAGTATCCGCCAGACGTCTTGGATGGGGCTCTGACAACCATGATCAGCTTAACGCCTCAAATATCATGTCCATCGAAAACCCCTTGTACTGGAGGTAGCGAATCTGTTTGTTTTTTTCTTTGGCTTCTGATACCACCGCATCACCAAATTTACTGACTTTCAGGTCCCTTGCCATGGCATACCAGTCCACATCCACTTTCTCCAGCATCTGCTCGACCAACTCCTGAGAAAAACCTTTTTGCCTGATCTCCTGTTTGATTCTGGCCGGGCCATGTTTTTTTCGAACATGTTTATCAATCAGGTGCGTTATCAGGCGGTTATCATCCAGATAACCACACTCACCCAGTCTCGACAACGCCCTGTCGATATTCTCTCTGTTTTCCGTCATCTTACTCAGAGCCCGTGTCAACTCACCGGATGCGTAATCCCGCCTTGCCAGCAGTGACACCGCGTGGTCATACAGTTCCTGTGATGTCATGAGGCATCTCTGCTGTAGCGTAGGCCGTCCTTTCCTACGGATAATCCTTTGATTTTATCTGTCATCAGTGGCCAGAGTGCGGTTTTACGTTTATGTTGTTCGTAGAGAGTTCTGAGGTAGCCCTCTGTTTCCGGAAGCTGAGGGCAATCCTCCAGACCTTCGCCATAATCGATGGCTTTTTTCATGTCTGAAGCGGCATAGCTGTAATACTTGCTTTTTGATTGCTGAATGTTGTCCTCCACCAAAAAGCGGCGCAAAAGGGTCGCCGTATGCGCATAGCCGTGTTTATGCAGGGTACTGGATAATGTCCGTAAATATGAATGGGTGATATAAGCCAGCGAGTCGGCGAGGTTGTTTTTTGGCGTGCCCATAATGCAGGCGTCGATTAAGTCATACCGTTCAATGTCTGATGCAAAACAGACATATGGCGCTAATCCTGTATCTTTTGCTATTTTCAGGAATGCCGGGCTGTGATCGACATCTTTTTCAGCAGCTTTTGTGTACAGATGATAAAAACGGGTATCACCTTGAAAGGTGAATGCTGTAATACAGTGGGCTTTGGCCTCTTCTTTTCTCCCTTCCTCAATCAGGGCCTGAATGAATAGTTCATTCCATATGATATTATCTGTGATATCCTCATCGTCATTCCGCTGACTTTTTAATACGGCGAGTGCATCATCGGACCGCAGTTCTTCCATAAGTAATCTGGCATAATCAAAATAATGGGTGGAATGGCAAAACTCATCGTTTTTAAACGCCATCGTCAGAAAATCCAGGTCTTTCATTATCATGCTGAGACCCAAAGCTTCCCGGTGGAGTTTTTTTTGATAATACATGTCACGAATTATACGTAAAATATCCGTACCGAGTAAGGCGCGGTATTTTTTAAAGATTTCAATCCCAAAATAAAATTCTCTTTCAACAACGGTGAATATTTTTTTAGCAATGAATGCAGGATCGTTGTTTTTTTGCGCTCCCAGTGATTTCATCCACGCATCCAACAAAATGGTGTAGTAGTCCATCCAACTTCCGCTGGAGGTGTCCACGTTACCGGTGAATTTTTCGAACTCAAGCATCATTTTTACGCTCAGACTTTCCACCTGCTCGGGGAGCGCGTGGGCGATACCCACAAGGGGGGTCGCTATACTGCGTGTCAGCTCGTCAAAAAAGGCATCGGCATCATAGTAATCATAAAAACGTTTGCTTTTGGCGCGTCGGACATACTCCTTCTCGACGGCTTTGAGTACCTCCGCTGCCGATAACAGATACCCGTTCACCAGTGCGTTCCTGGCCTGTTTATTATCCTGTATCAGGTCATGAATGATATTGAGTAGCACGTCATGACCCATCTCTGAAAGCTGTGCGGTTTGTTTTTTTGTTAACGATACCATGAAACTCCTCGTGGGGCAGGCTGTATGAAACACCAGGGCGAATTATTTGCCCCTTCAGGTTATAAAATCATCCCGGCCTTTATTCTGTGAATGGTTTGCCGAGTTGTACTGAACTGACGGGCAACAGCACTGATGCTGTCTCCAGCTTTCAGACGAATGATCACCGCCTGCTGCTGTTCCTCATTTAATGCAGGTGGACGCCCGAAGCGTTTTCCTGCCGCTTTTGCTCTGGCAATACCAGAATGAGTGCGTTCAAGAAGCAAATCACGTTCGAACTCAGCCACCGCCGAAATGACCTGCATGGTCATTTTCCCTGCCGGGCTGGTAAGATCAACTCCGCCCAGCGCCAGGCAGTGAACCTGAATATCTGACTTTGCCAGCAGCTCTACTTTCTTTCGTACGTCCATCGCATTGCGCCCCAGACGGTCAAGTTTGGTGACAATCAGTACGTCGCCATTTTCCATACGATCAAGCAACCGGGCAAAACCGGGACGTTCGCTGGCGGCCACCGAACCGCTGATTTGCTCCTCAATCAGTCGCTGGGGTCTGATGGCAAAACCAGCCGCCTCAATTTCCCTGCGCTGATTTTCGGTGGTCTGTTCGAGAGTGGAGACCCGGCAGTAGGCAAAAACTCGTGACATAGTGAAAATTCCTGTACGTAATGGATGTCCGAATTATATGCATGTACGAAATAAATTATACTTACTTTCGTACATCTTTTGCAGAGGGTGTACGAAACCGCTCGTTTCGTACACAGAAACGTTGTAGCCCCGCAATCCGAGGGGGTACTTACAACTGCTTGGTTAAAAAACAGTCTTAGCGTAGATTATTTTCCTTTTTCCAAGCGGACCCCTGGATGAGGCCACGGTCAGGGCTTACATACGCAATCAAGAACGAGAAGACGAACGGTACGATCAGATGAAACTAAGCGTATAGCAGCCGTCTTGGGCGGCTCATGGTTTATCAGCGCCTTTGAGGCGCTCACCCTAAAGCCCCCGGCTTTGCCGGAGGATACTTACTTTGGTTTTTACACTTTCGTTTACATTCATCAGAATCCCACCTCACTAATAGTCCCACCCCGAAACCATCACGCACTGGCCTACTTGACTGTCACGCAGGGAGATTTTCCCTGCCATCATCATTGCCTTTCTGATAATAAGTGTACTGGTCAAGTTAAACAGGACACTTTTTTCTCTGTTCACGAATATTCCGTGGGGAATATCCTGAACGCCACTTGAACCTTTATTTCTGCTGTGTTTCACGATCCGCCATGATGACAGCACGGATAGAAAAAGCATCAGCAGATCGTTTTTCCCTGCACTTCGCAGATATATTTACAAATATTCTGAGTGCTCTGGTATGAATACGGGGATCCATCACCGGTTGTCAACACAGGGCTTCCAGGCCCACAAAAAACACGGCGTTATAAAATAACGGCTAATCCAGGATATTCCACCACGACCATTAACATCCTGCCATAATATTAAACATCCACGCCCAAATGAGACCCGTTTTTTTATGATACACACCGGTAACAATTCAGCAGTAACACGCGTCTTCATCAGGCAATCATGCATAACAATAACTTACAGTGCCGACGTAATTACATCTAAATCAAGCGGATATTTGTAAGTAACCCCCCCTTAACGATCGTTTTAAACGATCGTTAACCTATATACCGATAGGTGATGGCAATCATTTTATTGATATTGATCGGGGTTGACGATGAAACAACCAAAACCCAGAATACTCCTCGTCAGTTAATACACGGATGAAGTCATGAAATTAAGCCGAGAATATATTACAGAGATAATCCAGTTTTACGGATTCAGTGAGTGCGGGCAGATATTGTCTTTCCTCACTTACGTCTGTGAAGAATTCCCTGACGATGTCGATCTTTCGTGGATTTACCGGAAGATAAACCAGTGCCTCAGGAATAACAGTAACGGTGGCGACTATTTCTATGCGCTGGAAAGAGTCAGGGCAGTCATTGAAACCGAATTTCCGGACCGGCCATAACTTCGATATTTCAGTCATTACTGACGCCATGTTTGTTGCAGTGTCCGGGAAGGACGGGACACTGATTTTTATCTTAACTTAAGGAATCAATACCATGAAAAAACTGGCTATCGCGGCATTAATGCCAACCCTGTTTGTGACCGCGTTTTCCGGACACGCTGCAGCCCCGGCCATTACCGTTGACGGCGGGAAAATCAATTTTGAGGGTGCTGTGGTTGCTGCCCCCTGTGCGGTTGATAACACCACTGACGGGCAGACCGTTATCCTGGGTCAGGTCCCGGCCAGCCGCCTGGCTGCCAAAGGCGATACCAGCTCCGCTGTTCCGTTCACCATTGGTCTGACCGGATGCGATTTGACTGTCGCCAATCCGGCTAAACCGGATGAAACCGTCAGTTACACCAGTGCCTCCATCACCTTTAACGGCGCTACGACCGGGGATGACTCCACGCTTGCCATTCAGCCTGCATCAAACGGCGCCGGGGACACCACCTCCGCAGCACAGAACGTGGGTATCCAGATTTATCAGAATAATAAGGCGGTAAAAGTGGACGGCAGTACCGCCACAGCCGCCCAGAAAATTCTGAGCGGTAATAACCAGATCCCGTTCAGCGCCGCCTACGTGGCCACCGCCGATGGCGCGGTCCCCGGCTCCGCTAATTCCACCGTTAACTTCCAGATCAGCTACGAGTAAGTAACGGTTTCACCCTGACAGTGCGGTGATTTTCACCGCGCTGTCAGCTTCATCCTCATTATGTAAGGAATTTCCCATGCTTCCATCCCGAAAACTTCTGCGCGCTGTGCTGCTTTCTGCCGTCAGCCTCGCTCCGTCCCTGGCGAATGCCGGCGGCATAACTATCGGTGGCACCCGTGTGGTGTTCCCGGCCGGACAAAAGCAGGTCAGCATGTCCGTGCGCAATACGGCAGAGAAGGCAAGCTTCATGGTCCAGTCATGGGTTGAGCAGCCGGACGGTAAAAAAAGTCAGGATTTTGTCGTTACTCCGCCTGTGTATGTCAGCGGTCCGGGTAATGAGAATACCCTCCGCATTATGTACGTCGGCCAGCCCACCCGTACGGACCAGGAAACGCTCTACTTCTTTAACACCAAAGCCATCCCGGCCATGGACAAAAAGGATATTGAGGGAAAAAACATCCTCATGCTCGCGGCAACCACCCGTATAAAACTGTTTGTTCGTCCGGCCGGCCTTCAGCCTGCGGTGGAAAAAGTCCCCGGGATGCTGACCTTCCACCGCGCCGGCTCACAGCTGCGCATCGACAATCCGACGCCATACCACGTTACCCTGGCCAGCATGAAATCCGGTGGACAGGCACTGCCTGACATCATGGTCAACCCGCGAAGCAGTCTGTCACTGCCACTCCCTTCGGGGGCGGGAAGCACCGTAACTTACCGGACCATCAATGATTTCGGGGCAGCCACGCCGGAAATCCGTGCAGACATCAGGTAATCACTTCCCGAATGAGCACCAGCAACAGGAGTCAGGAGCCAGTCATGCAGCAACGATGTCCGATGAGAAGCAGCCATCATGGACAGAATCAGCCCGGACCACTGCGCGCTGTTTCCGTTGTGGCTTTCCTGGTGTCGCTGGCGCTGTTCCCGTCTGGCGCACGGGCTGAGCTCTACTTTGCTCCGGAGCTGATTTCAGCCGATCCGTCCATGGTGGCAGACATGACCCGCCTGCAGAAGGCTGGTGCCCAGCTGCCGGGTAACTATCAGGTCGATATCTTTATCAACGGCACCCAGGCTGCCAGCCGCAATGTGCTTTTTAAGGATGCGCCTGCCGGAACGGGAAAAAATGAAGTGCATGACAGCACCGGCCTGATGGCTTGTCTGACACGCGATGACCTTGATGAACTGGGCGTAAATATCCGTCAGCTCCCTGCCGGCGCGGATGAACCTCAGAACGCCTGCGTTTCGCCGGGCAAATACATACCGGAAGCCTTTACGTCCTTTGATTTCCAGCGTATGCGGCTTGATGTGAGCGTGCCACAGGCCGCCATGCGTAACAGTGCAAGAGGGTACATTCCCCCTGAACGCTGGGATGAGGGTATTAACGCCGCGCTGCTTAATTACAGCTACAGCGGCAGCCAGAGCCACGGGCGGTACGGTGACAGCCGGAGCAGTTATCTTAATCTTAATGGTGGGTTCAATATTGGTCCCTGGCGTTTACGGGATCACCGGACCTGGAACGAATACCGCAGTGATTATTACACCTGGCGCCGCTGGCAGCACGTGAACACTTATGCCCAGCGGGCCATCATTCCCCTGCGCAGCAGCCTGACCGTGGGTGACGGGACGTCTGACGGCGACATTTTTGACTCGCTAAGCTTCCGGGGGGTGCAGATGGCCACGGATGACAGCATGTACCCGGACAGCCTGCGCGGTTTTGCTCCCGTTATCCAGGGGGTGGCCAGCACCAATGCCCGGGTCAGTATCCGCCAGAATGGCTACACGGTGTATGAAACCTTCGTTTCTCCGGGCGCCTTTTCGATTGACGACCTGTACCCGGTGTATTCCAGCGGTGACCTGAATGTGACCGTGACCGAAGCGGACGGCAGTATCCGGATGTTTACGGTACCGTACTCCTCCGTACCCGTACTGCAGCGTGAGGGCCGGATGAAGTACAGCCTGACCGCAGGCCGCTATCGTGCGTCAGGGGACAGCTACAGCAGCCCTGAGTTTATTCAGGGAACGCTTGTCCGGGGGTTCCCGCACAACATTACCGGCTACGGCGGCGTCCAGTATTCAGACAACTATCTGGCCGGTCTGCTAGGGATAGGCCTGAATCTGGGTTCACTGGGGGCCATTTCCGCCGATGTTACCCAGGCCAGCAGTACGCTTGCTGACGGCAGTACGCACCAGGGGCAGTCCCTGCGTTTTCTGTACGCACGTTCCCTGAACTCACTGGGTACCACCTTCCAGCTGACCGGTTACCGATATTCCACGGAGGGGTTTCACTCGCTGGATGAAACCGCACTCAAAGGAATGAAAGGCTGGCGCTATGAAACCGATACGGTTGATGCCGACGGAAAACCGGTTAAGCGCCCGTACACCGACTACTACAACCTCTATAACAACAAGCGGGCCAGAGTTCAGGCCAGCGTGTCCCAGCGGGCGGGTAACCTGGGATCGCTGTATTTGTCAGGTATCAGGCAGAGCTACTGGAACACACCGGGCTACAGCGACTCCCTGCAGGCGGGGTTTAACGGTGCTGCGGGCCAGGTTAACTATAGTCTGACCTACAGCTACAGCAGACAGATCGGGCAGTCCGGTACCGATAAATCCGTTTTCCTGTCACTGTCCATGCCACTGGATGCACTGTTCAGCACGGGCCGGAATAACAACCGTTCCGTGTATGCCACGTACAGCACCGGCCGGAACCGGGACGGTGAAATATCGCATCAGGCCGGTCTGAGCGGCACGGCGCTGGAGGCGGGCAATCTCAGCTGGGGCGTCTCCCAGGGGCAGGGGCTGACACGCCGTGAGGGAAACAGCGGCAACCTGAACGCCAGCTACCGTGGCGGATATGGCAGCAGCAGTGCGGGATACAGCTACAGTGACAGCTACCGTCAGGTCAGCTACGGAGTCAGCGGGGGCGCGCTCCTGCACGCCGAAGGGCTGACCCTGGGGCAGTCGCTCGGGGAAACCAGCGTGCTGGTTGCCGCGCCCGGAGCCGGTGACGTCCGTCTGGAGAACGAAACCGGGGTCCGCACAGACTGGCGCGGATACACCCTCAAACCTTATGCCTCGGCATATCGCGAAAACCGCGTTGCCCTGGACACCGCCACCCTGGGGGATGACACCGACGTGGACTCTGCCGTCACGCAGGTGGTACCGACCCGCGGGGCCATCGTGAAGGCTGGTTTTAAGGGGTACACGGGGAACCGGGTCCTGATGACCTTGACCCGCCGCGGCAGGCCGCTCCCGTTTGGCACGCTGGTCACTGCCGGTGAGCGAAGCGGTATTGTCGGGGATGACGGGCAGGTTTACCTGTCAGGCATGGCGGCGGAAGGCTCCGCAAACGCAGAATGGGGGACCGGAGCTGACCAGCAATGTAACGTTACGTACCGGCTGCCGGCAGATGCTGCCAGCCAGCCGATCGTGAGAATTAACGCAGAATGCCGCGCGTAAGCGGTTATACCGTAAGGACTTAAAGAATGAAAAGCGTAACCAGAGCAACACTTATGTTCATGATGGCAACAGGTGCCGTGCAGGCAGCCAGTGACACGGCCACCATTACCGTCACAGGAAAGGTGCTGACCAATACCTGCACCATCGACAGCAGCTCGGCAGAACAGAACATCACGCTGGATGATATATCAGACCGTGATATTAGCAAAGGGACCGCTGGCGGGACAAAAGAGGTTGTTATTGTGCTGAAAAATTGTGAGGCAGGTGCCTCCAGCGTGGTGGTCAGTGCATCCGGCGCGACGGATGCCGACGATGCATCAGCCTTTGCCAACGTCAAAGCACAGGCAGAAGGAGGTGCAACAGGCGTGGGGGTGTATTTTTACCAGACGAACGGCACCACAAAATTCGTGCCGTCGGGCACGGTGACCCAGACCAGCAAACTGACGCCCTCGCAGGATAACACCCTGACCTATAAGGCATCTTACGTCGGGACGAAGGATACCGTGACCGCCGGTGCTTTCAGTACGGTGGTAAACATGACCTTTGATTATCAGTAAATACACAAACGGAAGAGATAAAAGACGGGGCGCTCAGGATGGCATCATTAATCAGTAAATATTTTTCTGCAGTACTGCTGGTCTGCTCAGGTCTGGCACAGGCCGCCAGCGACGGTACCTCCCTCATCGTTAACGGTAAGGTGCTGGCCAATACCTGCACCCTCAGCAGCGGTTCAAAAGAGCAACTTATTACCCTCAGTGATATTGCTGACCGGGATATTAAAGGGAAAGGGACCACCGGCGGCGAAAAGGAGGTCAACATGGTGCTCAGGGACTGCGGTGCGGCAGCCACTGAGATGAAGGTCACGGCCTGGGGCGACGCGGATAGTGATGATACCTCGGCCTTCAGAAATGCGGAGGGCGAAGGCGCCACGGGCGTCGGGCTCTACTTTTATCAGACAGACGGTAAGACGAAATTTAATCCTGACGGACTGGTAACAGAGAAAAGCACGCTGACACCGTCGGCAAATAATACCCTGATTTATAAAGCCGCTTACGTCGGAACAGGGGATGCGGTGGTCGCCGGGAAATTCAGCACCGTCGTGAATATGAGCTTTGAGTATCAGTGAGATATGTATGAAAAGGCCGAATATAATGGCATTAATAATTCTGTGTTTGTTAAGTCCTGCGGTGACTGCCGTTGGTTATACTGGCGAAATTGGTGCTGATGGTGTCTGGAGCTCAGAACCACTATTTCTTTATAACACATTCAGCATTGATTATGTATCAGTGACGCCTCCGGCATGTTTTAAACCGAATGGCACATATACCATGTGGCACGCGCCGGGTGGTTATCAACCAGTCGTTCTTAAGGAGGGCATCCCTTTTAATAGTGGTTATGATGATGGAACTTATGGTTATATTTTTGCAGTAACGTTTAATGGTGAAAATAATTGCGGCCAGGAATCGAGTATGAGCCTTAGTTTTGGGAGCCCCACCGGTGGGACAACAAGGAATATCACTATTAAGGCGAACCCTAACGCACGATTCTGCACAGTTGATGTTCAGCCCACTTTGGTGGATTTTTCTGTACTGAGCCCGCGAAGTTCAGACTGGGCAGGTGTTATAAAAACCATTAATATAACTCCAGAATGCAGTGGAACAGAAGCGTATACATTAGCTATTTCAGGAAAGAACGACGGTAAATATCTCGCAACAGACGGAAATTTGTCATTTTTGTTGTCTGATAGTGGAAAGGATATTGACATGAGCAACGGAAGTGCGCAGTTGAAGAGTAATGTAAAGGAGGGTAGCAAAACGATAACAATAAGCCCCCGTTCTTCTAAGGCAACAGTTGAGCCAGGAGAATACAAAGCCGTTATGAATCTAATTATAAGCCCAATTTGACCTTACCCTGAATGGGGTTTGTCACATTAACTCCAGCAGGTCCGGAAAAATGGGGCGGGAAGCTGATGGGTTTTCTACTTCTTCCTGTGAAGTCTGTAATTCATAACATTAAACATACATTCGGAACTGATTTATTTTTGAGGTGTATGAGGTGTATAGGAAAATACCATTGATAATGGAGACCCTAAACCATGTATTACAATTCGTGTTGTTCGCAATTTAAATCTGGAGTGATGAGAGACCATGCGTATATTGAAAAATAGAATATTGTTAACTGTTTTAATGGGAGTGGTTACCATGATTGTTAGCAGTCCTTTACTCGCTGCAATTGACAAAGCACAAATCACCATAAATGGAGCGGTTAAGAGCAATACCTGTGTGCTGGAGAACAGTTCACCTTCATTCGAATTACCTACTGTTTCAGTTAGTGATTTTAAGACGGGTGGTAGAGTAGGCTCCTCGGATGTATTTTTAAATCTGAAGGATTGTGGTTCTGGTGCCAGCAAGGTTATGCTCACCGCATCAGGCCCTGCGTCAGAGAATAACGAACCGATAATATTCGGCAATGTATCAACAATAACCCCTGTTGCAACCGGTTTAGGGCTTGTAATGTTTAAAAGTAATGGTTCCACTTCTGTGTTTCGCTATGATGGCAAAGTAACAGATGAAGTCACGCTTACCCCCGGAGTCGACATGATGCTGAAATTTAATGTCAGATATGCTACTACAAGCGATACTGTAACGGCGGGAAGTTTTAGTACTATCATTAACATGAAGCTAGATTACTTATAAAGAACCGTAAGCAGATATAGTGGCACTGTTGCAAATAGCCTGTGGTGGTAGACTTATTGTTCCCTTTTGCGGTCATGACGCAGATTTAGTGGTAGTGATGAATTGTCAGATACCAGCCGATGATCTTATCGTGCATAGCCGCTGACTTTGAGAAGCAGATAGTCCTGCGGGCAAGCCGCTTAAGGTGGGTTCGCAGGTTAAGATTATGTCGCTCTATCCGCTGGGTGTATTTTTTGCTGATAACATGACTGGTTGAAGCCAGTAAAGTCCGGTACACAGGCCAGGCGTCAGTCATGTAAAAAGCGATGTTAAACTGGCTCAGTAAAGCCAGAAGTCGCCGTAAAGTCAGGGCATTGCGTGGCCCGAATACATGGGCCAGGACACACTTCCGGATGCGGTCGTAAGCGTAGAATAACCAGCGTGGATTGCCCTTAGACCGCACGTAAGACCACTGTTCATCGGCTTCATAGCAGATGACGACCTCTGCGCCTGGCTCAACGTTTTGTGCTACCTGGTACGGTGCAAGTTTTTTAGATGACGCAGAACGGTATTGAGGCTTATTTTCTTTTGCCCGCTAAATAGGTGTTCCTAATACCGCTACACTTTTGCCAGTCCGTGCCTGCCTCCGGGGAATGGGCTGACGGTCTCCATAAAGTGGCGAACTTTTTTCAACAGTTGCCACATTGAGCGGCACTGGTGATTTCGGGTAATGGTGTCATGCAGTGCCTGCCACAGACGTTCAACATGATTCACCCACGGCGAATAAACCGGCTGATAAATGACCCTAAACTTCGGATTTTCCTTCAGCCAGCGCTGCGTTTCCCGGCTCTTGTGGATAATGTAGTTGTCCACGATGAGTGTGATGGTTTTCGCCCGCCGGTACGTTGCCTTCAGGTGCTTTAACAGACTGATAAATAAGACTGAGCTTTTGCTGCCCGCGGACCTGCCAGTCGGCACCGATTTTCGGGTTGAGATGGATATCCACTTCATCTTCGTAAAACACCGGATGTTCCTGACTGCACTGTTCCAGCGCAGCACTGATGGCAGCCATTTTTTCATCTTTGTGCGGGTCGCGGATACGCAGTGTGGGCGCAGCCCTGCGCCACACCAGTCCTGCTGCCGGGAGCCAGCGACGTACAGTGGAGGTGTGTAACCGGCAACCTGTTATCTCATTGATTTTTATTGCCATAAGTTCTGTGCTCCAGCGTGAACGCTGATAACCAAAATCACCCGGCGTCTGTTTTATCATCTGGCGCAACAGGTTACAGATATGGTCAAACGGCCAGCGGCGCTCACGGCCCGGTGCAGCATCAGCATGGCGGTCAGCCTGCGGGCATGGTTCTTGTCACGCGTTTTATGGATAGTTGTCTGCATCAGGCGTCGTTCGGTACGGGGTATTGGTGCTATGATCGGCATCGCCCGGTCCGGTTGGTGGTTTGTTTTGATTTGGCGATTGATCAGATCGCACAATCCGGGCTGAGTTCCCTCAAAGTGATCTACTATTTCGAACAGCTATTTAGTCGGATGAACTTCCCGCCACCGACAGAACAGATGAACAGGTCAGAAAAAAATGTTCTCACGGATAAAGGCGTACCTCTGCCTGGGCATCTGACTATTCTTTGTTAGTGGAAGAATCAGGCCCGTACTTCTTTAATTTAAGGTTAGTTTTCATCAACCACGAGTCTGCCATCCTTTAAATTGATACACCCGGTTTCTTTCATTCTTTTAATAATTCTGGCCGCAGTGCTTTTTGACATAAAAGAGCTATTTGTGATGAAGAACAAAAGCGATATTTTTTTCTTGATATGACATGGATGGTACTTCCATCGATCCACTAAAGTTCGCACGTGCTCTTCATTACTCTCTTTATGGCCATTAATGAATTTCATTAGATCAGTATGATATCCAGACATCACCTTCATTGCATCCGGAAATAACCCCTGGTAGTTAACCAAACTCCAAAAGTAATTATAGTCAAGAGATTTTATTTTCCCATAGTCTATCATCTGAATAAACACAGACTGTGGTTCAAGCGATGGCATTGCCCCTATTACAAAAGGAGCTGAAATGACTTTAATTATCTTTCCTGTTTCAGATGATCGGAGAAAAAAATCCCCCTCAATGATAAAAAACACGCGTTTTGCATCATTGCTGCTAAAGTTATAAATACGTTTACCTTTAGAGAATCTGTCTACTTTCGCGGACTCTGCATAGTCATTTAGCCTCCTGATTATGTTAATATGATTTATTATAATTTTTTTAGGCATGGAGCAACCTCTTTAATAGGATTAAAGTTTAAGGCACAGATATTCCTCACCAGGATGGAAAAAAACCAATACACTTGTGATGTTCTCAGAGGCATTATCGTCTAAAACTGAGTAAGTAAATGAGTTAACGTATTACCACCACTGTCATTGCTCTTCAACAATATAGTTAAACATTGTTATCCAATATTGCTGAAAATTATTATCTGCTCTTTAATGCAGAACAGACAAAACATATGCATTAACAATTTCCTTTGCCATACAGGCATGCGATTGAATTTATACAACCCCGTCCATTTTTAGAACATATATCTCAAATGCCAGTATATTTAGGTGGTTATTCCAAATTTATATGAATTCCCGGCGTTAATGACTAAATCCATCCAGCAATACAATCCTAGACGCTCTTGCAAATGGTTTTTTCAGCGTGGCATGCCAATGAATGGCGTGTGCATCAATGTCATTAAGGAGGTATGTATAGAAATTATAATCACGGATGACGTAATTTCGGTATTTTCCGAGTGCAGCGTCTGGCTGTCTTATAGACCTTGCGAGCCTGATTTAAGCGCTCAGTAATTGAGCCATCATCTTTTCCCGGAAGATGCAAGGCAAACAATGGCAGATTTAAAACCTATACATAACAAATAATACAGTATGAAACTCTATATATGAGACCATTCCTTATATATGTGCCTAATTCATTTTATTTAATGCATAATTTGCATGAACATTTCAATCACTGGAAAAACTCTGTATGGCCATCTTATCAGTAATAAAACACTTACTTAGACAAGACTCCCAGGTTGCTTTGCCAATTCAACAAACCCTCGAAAAAAACGACCTCGCACGAATGCAACTGATGATATGTAGAAACGCCATCATCGATAGATTGCATAAGTATGGTTTCATTGAAGTTGCTGTTCTAATAGAATTTCTCAAAGCGTTTTGTGATGACGTCCCGGATCGCGCGAGCTATTTTTATATTAAAGAGAAACTTAAGGAATGCCTCGACATTCACGACAACGGAAGCGATTATTTCTACGATATGCACGGATTACTCATGGACGTAGAACATATTATTGCTATTGAAGGACCTTTATTGTGAAAGATAACGCATGCAACTGCTGTAACTAATGACTCATTCATTATCAGAAATATCGAATACTCGACCAAAAGAGTGATTTCCTGCTGTGTTATTCTATTATACCAGCTGTTCCTGAGAGAATTGTCATCCTGAATTTTCATCACTGACGGCTTCGGATCCTTCATTATCACGAAATAATGTGGCTCAATGTTTTTGACGTGAAAAGTACGATGTTTCTTTTGCAGTCGCCACGATACCGACAATCGCCCCCGGGATTTTAGTGGATGGACTGATTTCAGCGGAACAAATCACATTCAGTGCTCAAACTGAATCAGGAAGAGCCAGTTTACATCTAAAAAAAGGCAGGTTCATGTACTGATACGCATTCATGAGTTCTGGGTTAAACCTTTAGCGAAGAATAAAATTCAAGAGGTAATAAAATGACAAGAATAGCATTATTCTATTTAAGCATCTCTGTATTAATGGAGGTTGTCGCGACAACCTCACTAAAACTGTCAGACAGTTTTAGCCGATTAGTCCCCAGTGTCGTGGCAATTGCAGGATATGCCATTGCCTTTTACTGTCTGACTGTACCGATGAAAACTATACCCACAGGGGTTATTTACGCTATCTGGTCAGGAGCAGGCATTGTATTGATTGCTTTTTCTGGCTGGATATTTTCAGGACAAAAATTGGATATCCCAGCACTGACAGGTATTGGTCTCATCCTGTGCGGCGTTATCGTTATCAATCTCTTTTCAAAAAGCGTATCGGATTAGCTCAGTAGTTAGGGTGGGTTCAAATGAAACATCATCATTGTAACCTGATTAGCCGATGATCCCACTCCGTCGTTGTGGCTGGCGTTTTTATTTACTCTGTGCATTAATAACGTTCTGTAATCAAAAATACGCGCGATGGAGATTTGCTGTGCAGTACATCATAAACAGTACTATTCTTTTCGACAGCGGAGACGGCACTCTCAGACATCCAGATACTGATGACGTCGTTCAGCTTCCGCTGCCTGCTCAGCGATTACTTCAGATCTTACTGGAATCAGAATGTGAAATTCTGACACGTGATTTTCTCTTCAGAGAGGTATGGGATAAGTACGGTCTCACAGGGTCAAACAGCAATCTTAATCAGTATCTGAGCCTTCTGCGACGGAGTATGGTGGTATATGGGTGCGAAAACTTTGTCATCACCATTCCGAAGGTGGGGATAAGGCTTGATGAACATGTCAGTATCGTAAAGGAAACCGATAAAGAACCGCAGTATGAAATCGTGGCGTCGAAATCGGTTGAATCACTGCAGAAAAAAAAACCTGAAAAATACACTTTGCGCCTGCTACTGGCGGGGCTTACAGTGCTTACTCTCATTACCCTGGCAAGTACATGGATTATTAGCTCCAGAAGTACGGGGCGCGATCCAGTATTTACCTCTCACACGTTACAAACGGGGTGTGTGATCCATACAGTTAAGTCAGAAAGTGAATACTACAAAGATAAGGTGGAAGCCCAGGTATCAAAGCTGCTGAAAGAGAATAATCTTGCCTGCCGTAAAGGATCTAACGTTTACTTTGACTATTACACTTCAGACGTACCCCAGACCTATGGTCGAACCATGTTATCGGTGTGTCGGGCAGGAGCCGATGGAGTGAACAGATTATGCGACAACGTTTACTATACCAATCGGAACGAAATCAATGATTAAAAAAGCCTTTTTCGTTGTCGTAGCTGTTCTGTTACTGGTCCCCCCTGTTATTGTGAAGAAGCTTCACGATAGTATTAATAAATTTAATAATCTGCCCTTTAAATGCCAGACTTTTACAAGATATGTGCTGGATGATAATGGCAGAACCGTCTATATCAACGTCGCCCTGGATTTGAGGCTGTATTCCTCAAAAAGGGGATATTTCCTGCTTACCGGAACCGTTCAGGATAAAGAAAAAACCAGCAGACTCAGCCGAACGATCCGTCTTGAAAACGGTTACCTCACGCAAGGTAAAACGTTCGCTTATCAAATTAAAAGTATTGAAAAGCTGGATAGCGATAACAGTGATGACAGCATATTCCAGCGTCTCCTGAATGAATACAGGACAGGAAGTCGTGAGTTTCAGATTGATGTGTTCAGAATCGATAAACTGACCTGGTTAGTGGGTGGCCCTTACGCTTTTGTTAACACCTGCACACGTTACTAAATAGCTGTTCGAAATAGTAGTACCCCAACAAAAGGAATTATGTCGGATGCATGAAACAGGACAGGACTCAATCAGCGACCTTGCCGAGTTATTTTCAGTATCACGGCCTACAGTTTACCGGGTGCTTGCACGCTGTAATGCAGTGTCGCTGTACCCGGATAAATATCAGGAACAAAATACAACTAATTGATAATAAGGTGTTCTGGAATGGAAAGCATAATTACAGATAAAGCAAAGAAAACCGATGCCGCAGAGGTGGTAAGGCTCATATCACTGGCAGATAGGGGTAGTGACCGGGTAGCTGCGATAACTGCCAACTTTCAGGCAACCACGTCGATCGGTAACCTTGTTTCCATATCAAGTTCAAATATCCCGTAGGGATTTACATGAGCGTAAATCAGCGGTGTCAGTGCCCTGAAGTCTTCTGCATTCATTCGTGACAGCCATACGGGCTCATGGAGTACCTGCTGGATCATCAGCGTGTTCACATAGACCAGGCAAATCTGCAACAGATGCAGCGCCAGAACAGACAACTCCTGCTCTTCCAGACGATTTGTCGCCACCTCTCCGCCCTTACCATAAAAAATGAACGCATTTGCACTGTTCCAGTTTTCCACTACATTCAGTCCTTCATTTATCTCAATGCGAAGATCTTCGGAGCCAATATACCGGCATAAGAAAATGGTTTTTATTGCTTTCCCCAGCTCCGCCAGAGCCTTATAAGTCGGATGCTGAACGTTATTCCTGGTAAACCGGCGTAAAATGGCTTCTGGTTCTGCGGTTCCCTGTTTTAACGCTGTTGCGTATTTAATCATCTCATCGTACTGCTGAATGATGAGTTCCCAGTTAATGGCGCGGGTTAACACGGGGTCCAGATTTGGATAGTCTCCGGTTTTTTCATCACCGGTACGATAGAGTTTCTGGCTGGCGATAGCCTTAAGGCGCGGTAGCAGGTCAAAACCGAGCAAATATGAGAAAGCAAAAGCAACTTCACTCTGCCCGTGGCTGTCGACGTACTGTCGCTCGATATCCATATCAGTACAGTGGCGTAAAACACCCTCTATCATGGCGGCGACTTCAGAAGAAGAGCAACGCTTGAGCTGGGAGTAAATGCAGGTGGATTTCTTTTCCACATGCCAGTAAATCATGACGCCACGGCCACCATACCGAATATGCCATTCCGTCATCAGATTTTGATCCCAGGAGCCAAATTTTTTGGAATCCGAAGCACAGGATGTTGTCCCTTCACCCCAGACGGCAGGATTACGAACAGCAAAAATCGCCCGGGCAACCTGACCAATCGCATTACGCAACGCGGCTTTATGTACATAGCGACGCCGCACATTCAGAAGCTCTTTGTAACTTATCCCATGGCGCCCACCGCTGACTCGTTTTAAGCCGGTGTTGGTCCCCATACCGTAAAGGCAAAGCAGTAAACGTTGCTGAAGGCTTTGTCTGTCGAGGTTCTCCCGGTCTGCGACGCTTTTAAAATGATCACTGAATCCAATCCGCAGGTCCGCCTCTTTCAGCACATCAAGCAGGCTGGTCATAGGCCACCGACCTGATATCTCACGTTTCAAACCAGCCAGATTAACGGGTTCCTCTTGGGGCTCAAAGGGAGTTATAGAGATCCTGTTTTTACCCTGAGACCGAATTTTTACATTGCGATTTTTGGGCATATCGCGGTTGAGGGCTTCCAGCGCGGCATTCAAATCATCACGTAACTGTGAAACGAAGGCGGTGGCATCAGTGGTCTGACCAAGGTCACGGTAATAATTTTCACGGTTAGCATCAAAGTCCTGCGGAAGATCATCGTCGGGATTTCGGTAACGGTCGGCATCCACCACCCAGATCTCTTTACTGCGCAGGCGGTTCCTTAGTGCCTGCATAACACATATCTCGTAGTTTATCCGGTTGATTCGCTTTTCGCCCTGATGCTCTTCAATAACAATGTCATGCCACTTGGGCTGAATCACGCCCTCCACGGGAATAGAATCTTCAAGCCGTATATAACGCTGAGTACTGCTCTCATGGTCTTTAAGCCAGTCAAGGGCATCCAGTACCGGATGGTGGCGGTTGTTACCGGAACAAAAGGTCAGCGCATCCAGTATTTTGGGCAGCATACGGCGGTAGTGGTTGCTGTAGGAGGACCTGAGGATCTTATGAACCTGCTGCTGGTAAGCCGGGCCCGACGATTTAAATTCTTTCAACAGGCTTTTCAGCGTGTCCTCTCCCGCAACCGGGGTACACAACTTCTTTAACCAACCCCTCAGGATTATTCAAAACCGCTTCCGCTATCCGGAATAAAAGTGCCGTTTTGCCATGAACCTTCTGAAAATCTGCGAGCAGCGTTTTAACCAACCGTCGTTCGGAGCGTGCTGACAGGCGATGGACGATCTGAATGAACAATTCGATCAAACCGTCGATTATTTCCCTCTGCCGGCTGTACAGAAAAACGGCGTAAAGCCCGTAACGGATTGTCCAGGGATGCTGCCTCATTTCCCATGCACTTTCACTGTTCACGCGCTGCCGGTAACGTTGCAACACTTTTGTGCTGAAAGAGGCAAACATATCAACCGGCAGATGCAGTGAACGTATAAAATTGAGTTTTTCGACTTCCTTTAACACGCTTTCCAGCCCTACGCGCCCGGGGTCTGCTTTGAGGTCGCCAAAACTTACGCCATCAGCGCCATTGCTCAGTGAAGCTTCCATCAACATTTTGCTGTCAGTGGACAGACTGTCAGCGCAGCGCTGGTACAAATGGAGTTCAAACTGTTGGAAAGACGAACGTACTAGCCGTTCCAGCTCCTTATCGGCGGGACATTCGACCTGGCGTTGCTGGAACCAGCCAAATGCAGCCTCGGTGGCGTCAGCAGGATCAGAGCCATGAGGATAAAGGGTAGCAATCAGCCAGTCTGAAAACGCGTGTTTATCTGTTGCTGATACCCGGCGGATGCCCAGGAAGCTAAGAATCTCCTTGCGATGCCGTGCCCCGGTTCGCCCAGACCACTCATACTCCTGAACCCCGAAAACATCCACTTCCAGCTGTTCGGCTAAATAGTGGAGTGGCGTTTCCGGGATCTCATTGATTGCCGAAGGGAAACGTCCTGTATTCTGATAAAACTTAAGCTGAACGGCAAATGGCAGGTGGTTTCTGGCGGGCTTGGTTTTGAGCAGTCGGATTTGGGGTCTGAAGCCCAACCGTACGAAAACGCACGCTAAGTATATTTTTTAACCAATCTGGCGTTTTATTGCCTTGATAACTAGGCCGTCATAAAGGCCAATCATCCGCCTCGTCTGCCTGCTTAAGAG
>NZ_LJCS01000071.1:0-18909 GCF_001280945.1 Photorhabdus heterorhabditis
AAATTATTTTTGTCAGACGTGAGCAGTCTGACTCCATTTTTTGGGAAAGCTCACAGCAGCAGCTAACGCTGAATAAGGCAAAAAATGTGAAAAGGATATGCTTTATCGGTGAGTCTGTCGCGCTTGGTATGCTTTTCTCTCCTCATACTACGCCCGCCAAAACATTAGCGCATTTATTGAATCAGCATACTGATAGCGAATGGGAAGTTATCGATCTTGCAAAAAGTAGCATGAGCTCAGGGGGGTTATTGGAGACTTGTAAGGCAAGCTTACAATTACAACCGGATTATGTCGTTATCCTTGCGGGTAATAACTGGTTTGGAGATGTGTTATTTGGGCATAATCCCCCGTTGGAAAGACGCAGAAATTATGCCAGTGTACTTGCAAATTCAGGTCCTAATGGAATGGCGGTTGAATATAAGGAAAAGCTGGAAAAGAATGCCGAAATATTGATAAACAGAATAGATGCAATATCTAAGGAAAGCGGTATTGAATTTATTTTTGCTTTACCGGCAGCCAATTACGCAGATTGGGAACGGAAAACGCCACTTCATTGGTTGGGTAATGGCAAAACTGCTGAGTGGTATGAATTATATCGCCATGCATCACAAGCAATAATGAGTGGGCAGTATGTTGAAGCTTTAGAATTGGGTCTGAGCATGATCGGTATTGATGGCGGCACTGCGGCGACGTCTAACCGTATTGTGGCTAATAGCTTGATTGCGTTAAATAGAGCTGAAGAAGCTAAGCCATATTTAGACGCGGAATGCAGTTATGCGTTAATGTATGATCTTATAACACCACTTCCAAGTACTCCCTCATTTGTTAAAGAGCGTATTCTCCAACAAAGCGTTGGCATCAAAATTATCGATCTAGAATATTATTTCGCTAAGTATTTAGGCACGAGTGTGTTGGATGATTCACTCTTTATTGATTACTGCCATATGACACCGGAAGGTTTTAAAGTTGCGATGTCTTCTGTAGCAGAATGGCTAATTAATCATGGAAAAGATAAGTCAGATGTAAACTGGGAGATAATGGCAGGAGAAGACATTGATTTAAATGTATCTTCATATGATTTAGCTGTTTCTTATTTTTATACTGCTTTATACAACAGTCATATCAATCGACCGATTGATGAAGTCGCGGAAAGAGGGCGAGTCGTTAAGTTATTTGATAAAGCTGTTCAATACTCAGCTGAAATACTGGATGTTATGGAGCTTTATATTAAAGCCAGAAGTTGTGAGAGAGGAGCAGGATTTGGCCTAAGTCAAGCAGGGCAAAAGCTACTTGAACTTGTCAATTCTCCACACGATTTTTATATTGCTCAAACATCACCAGGCGCAGATGCGCAAACGATTGACGCAATCTGTGAAATACTTAATAAGTACGGTCGTCATGGTCATGTGTTGAAAGAATATTATCAAAAGAGTTATATTGACCAACTTAAATACGGCGTAGATTTGACTGAACCTCAATATATTGATCGAACTAGTGCGGTTATTATGGTTTCCGCAGAGATTGAATTAAATACGCGAAGAAACGTTCCATATTTTAAATCATGGTGGCCAACATCATCATTTACGCTGATTACGAGTGGTAATCGTGATCTAAATATGGTAATTACCAGCAGAGTTAAGAAATATATCGAAGAGAGTAAAGTCAAGATTTTAATTAACGGTGAATTGCTTGAAGAAATCAATCCATCATCGGAATGGTCTCTTCGCCAATTAATTATTCCAGGCTCTCTCACTAAACCGGGATTCAATACAATTACTTTGGAGTGGCCTAAGTTAGCACAGGATGAAGAAGAGGAAGTGTTGAATATATCATCTCGATATAATAAAGGTTTAAAGACAGAAATATTTCCAGTTTTTGGTGAATTATTCTCATTAAAGGTCTCTTATTCAGAATAGTTTGGTTTTATAATATCTGTGTGATCTGCCATCCATTGTTATTTAGTGTAAGCAAGCCCGCGCTTTAAAGCGGGCTAATTGTGTGTCTTTGGCTATTACACGGCTTGAATACCATTACTCCTATTTTACACGGAAATTTACTTAATTCATGTAACTAATTATTCCTGTGATTATTAATCTGTTGATAAATAATAGATTAATATTAATTTGTTGAAAAGGATCATATTTGATTTTCATGTAAAATGAAGAGATAAATGGTGGTGATTTATAATGTTTTGTTTTAATAATGATCACAAAATTAACTCGATAAGGTTTACATTTTTGACGTAATACTGATATTGTTCAATGAAAATAATTATAATGTTTATACCTTTCATCCTTCAAGTTGCTGCTTTATTGGTTGCTTTAACTTATCCCAGTCACATCGTTATTTATGTTCTTGGGGATGCGTTCACTTGACGCCGTGCTGCAAATTTAAATCTATTGGGTATAGAAGCTATTTATACTTTTATTTAGCATAAACTTAAGTGTTTAGGAAAATAATATGAATAAATCTAACGTCAATGCTGAAAAATTAGCAACGTTTCTTTCTGATAATAAAGAAGATGCTTTGGAAGTGATGCGATTAGCTCAAATCTATTTAATGAGTGAAGGGCAAAATAATAACGATGCTACATTTTTCAGTAATATTCCTTCATGTAGTGAAAATATTGATGGATATACGGCTATCGGGACATGGCATCCAGAGAAGATTAATGGTGAAATTACTTTTGTCAGACGTGATCAGTCTGACTCCATTTTTTGGGAGACTTCACGGCAGCAGCTGACGGTGAATAAAGCAAAAGATGTGAAAAGGATATGCTTTATCGGTGAGTCTGTCGCGCTTGGTATGCTTTTATCTCCTCATACTACGCCCGCCAAAACATTAGCGCATTTATTGAACCGGCATACTAATATCGAATGGGAAGTCATCGATCTTGCAAAAAGCTGCATGAATGCGGGGGGACTATTGGAGACTTGTAAGGCGAGCTTACAGTTACAACCGGACTATGTGATTATTCTTGCCGGTAATAACTGGTTTTCAGATGTGTTGTTTGAGCATAATCCACCGTTGGAAAGACGCAGAAATTATGCCAATGTACTTGCAAATTCCGGTCCTAATGGTATTCCGATTGAATATAAGGAAAAATTGGAAAAGAATGCAGAAATATTGATAAACAGAATAGATGCAATATCCAAAGAAAGCGGTACTGAATTTATTTTTGCTTTACCTGCATCCAATTACGCAGATTGGGAGCGGAAAACGCCACTTCATTGGTTGGGTAATGGCAAAACCGCTGAGTGGTATGAATTATACCGTTATGCATCACAAGCAGTAATGAGTGGGCAGTATGTTGAGGCTTTGGAATGGGGTCTGAGCATGATCGATATTGATGGTGGTAATGCAGCGACGTCTAACCGTATTGTGGCTAATAGCTTGATTGCGTTAAATCGTGCTGAAGAAGCTAAGCCATACTTAGATGCAGAATGCAGTTATGCATCAATGTATGATCTTGTAACACCATTCCCGCATACCCCTTCATTTGTTAAAGAACGTATTATCCAGCAACGTGTTGGCATCAAAATTATCGATCTAGAATATTACTTCACTAAGTATTTAGGCACGAGTGTGTTGGATGATTCACTCTTTATTGATTATTGCCATATGACACCAGAAGGTTTTAAAGTTGCGATGTCTTCTATAGCAGAATGGCTAATTAATCGTGGAAAAGATAAGCCAGATGTAAATTGGGAGGTAATGATAAGAGAAGCCATTGAGTTGGGGGCATCTTCATATGATTTAGCTGTTTCTTATTTTTATACTGCTTTATACAACAGTCATATCAATCGACCGATTGATGAAGTCGCGGAAAGAGGGCGAGTTGTTAAGTTATTTGATAAAGCTGTTCAATATTCATCTGAAATACTGGATGTTATGGAGCTTTATGTTAAAGCCAGAAGTTGTGAGAAAGGAGCCGGATTTGGCCTAAGTCGAGCAGGGCAAAAGTTGCTTGAACTTGTCAATTCTCCACACGATTTTTATGTTGCTCAAGTATCACCGGGTACAGATGCGCAAACTATTAACGCAATTTGTGAAATACTTAATAAGTATGGTCGTCATGGTTATATGTTGAAAGAATATTATCAAAAGAGTTATATCGACCAGCTTAAATACGGTGTAGATTTGACTGAACCTCAATATATTGAACGAGCTACTGCGGTCATTAAAGTTTCTCTAGATCCTGAGGTAAATACACGAAGAAGTATTCCATATTTTAAATCATGGTGGCCAACATCATCGTTTACGCTGATCACGAGTGGCAATCGTGATCTAAATATGGCAATTACCAGCAGAGTTAAGAAATATATCGAAGAAAGTAAAGTCAGGATTTTAATTAACGGTGAATTGCTTGAAGAAATCAAGCCATCATCGGAATGGTCTCGTCACCAATTAATTATTCCAGGCTCTCTCACTAAACCGGGATTCAATACAATTACTTTGGAGTGGCCTAAGTTAGTACAGGATGAAGAAGAGGAAGTGTTGAATATATTATCTCGATATAATAAAGGTTTAAAGACAGAAATATTCCCAGTTTTTGGCGAATTATTCACACTTAAAGTTTCTTATTCAGAATAGTCTGGTTTTATAATATCTGTGTGATCTGCCCTCCATTGTTATTTAGTGTAAGCAAGCCCGCGCTTTAAAACGGGCTAATTGTGTGTCTTTGGCTATTACATGGCCTGAATGCCGATTTAATATTGATATTACTCCTATTTCACGCAGAAATTTATTTAATTAATGTAAGTAATTATTTTTGTGATTATTAATCTGTTGATAAGTAATGAATTAATCATATACAGGATCTTAAGCAGTAACCGTATATTTTAGATAACAAAAAGGCTTCATTTATTATCTGATAATCGTCGCCAAACTCATATCAAAATCAAGGATGAAGCCTGTGATAATTATCGCTATAAAACATCAGTTAATGCAATTCTTCAGTGACGTTTCTTTGCAAAAAATTGCCTTTCAGTGTGGGTTTATTCAGCACGTGAGAAATATCGAGCCTCGCGTGTTGATTCTCAGCCTTATTGCCGCACTTAGCACGGGTAATGTGACGTCGATTGCCCAATTACATCAAAAACTTAATGGCTTGTGCCCCGATAAAAAACAACAGGTCAGTTACCGCCCTTTTTATAATCAACTCTGCAAAGCTGCCTTCATCGAATTTGTCAAAATATTGGTGAGATTTGCCATGGCACAATGGGTAGAAAAGCATGTCGCCGTGCCCAAAAAACTGACAAAATTTCAAAATGTTATTTTGCAGGATGGGAGTTAATTCAAAGTTCATCCGGCACTGGCTGACGTTTTCCCTTATCGGTAAGACTACTGCCGCTGCCATGGAATGTCATCTGACGCTGTCCCTGTTCACCCAGTCTCCGGTCAAAATGATCGTGACCGCCGATACAGCGTCAGAATGAGCTTACCTGCCTGTACCGGCGACGCTGCGCGACCAATTGCTGGATCTGATTTGTCGGCGTAATGGCTATGAGTTTCATCTTATTCGCCGCTTGTTTACCGAAGAAAAATGCTTCTGTCTGTAGCTGATTAATTTGCCTGTGGAGGAGTTTACAGCCAGTGACATCATGGATATTTATCGTTGCCGCTGGCAAATAGAACTGTTGTTTAAAGAAATTAAATCGCATACCAATTGGTGCGGGTTTACCACACGGAAAGAAACGTTAGCCACCTGGCTCAGCTTACTGGCTTTGTTGCTCAGGCGCTTGCTGGCAAGACGATTATTCCCCGCGATCTCATTGCTTAAAGCAACCCAAAATACAAAGATCTGGCTCAGGCCAATAATAGAAAACTTGCTCCAAAGGACATGGTCAGAAACGTGTTTTTGGCTGGAAAAAGCGCAAGTATATTTATGTCAAAACGCGTTCAAAGCACCACAGTGAAAATCGTGTAAATACAAGATATTAGATGCATGTTTTGAAAGGCTTAATTCTTAAGATCCTGTATGTGAAGGCCGGATAGCATCCAGTCTTAATTTATCTTCTCTTTTATTATGTGTTTTTCCTAATTTCCCCTGTGGAAAAAATGCGGTTGTAGAACTAAGTAAGGTTATTCAGGGATATACGCTAGGTTTGATGAATAAAGTAGTGAGATAGAAAAAAACATTAAAATTAGTGATGCGAATTTAAAGAAATAATTAGGTTGTATATAGTTACTTTTTAAATGTAAAGTCTTCCCCAATAGTACCCATAAACAAGAAACTGGATATATAGTTGAAAGTAAAATCACCATTGAAGATGAATATATAATAGGTAATTCGAAAGCGTAGGATGGAATAACATATGAAGCTAGCACGAATGCTTTTGGACTAAGTAAGGTTGTTATAAATATTTCTTTGGCATTTATCTCATTTGAGTAATCAATGGATAATGAAAATTTCCAAACTTTAATTGATAACAGAGCAATATAAATTGCAGATAAAATCTTTAGTAAAACAGTAATCCAAGGAATATATAAGTTAACAAAGGTCAAAGTAAAACCTAAAATACTGACTGAAATGAAATAACCCAACATTTCAGTGATGATTAGTTTTTGTGATTTTTTCCAACCTACTATCAACCCAGAAGATAGAATCAATGTGTTTGTTGGTCCTGGCATAATTAATAACAATGATGAGAGGTAAAATATTTTTAGATTTTCGCTAGATGGTAAATAATGAATGAAATGTTCCATTGAATGATATCCTCTGATATTAATATATTTTTTTAATAATTTTATATAATATCTAAAAAAATAGCCTTTTGACAGATTTTTTGGCAATGGTGGTATTTTTCGGAAAAGTAACAAACAAATAAAATATAGTGATGAAATAATAATGTAGTGTAATGAATTATTATTGGTTTGTTTAAAAGTTGGGTGGTGTAATCCAATGATAAATAAAAAGACATGACGTTTATAACAGTTTTGAATGATTGTTTGTTGATAATATATTAATATCAATGACTTGAAAATAAATTACCTTTGATTTTAATGTAAATTAGAAAGAGAAATAACGATAATTCCTGATGTTTTGTTAGAATAATGATCACAAAATCAACTTAACAAGGTTTACAGTTTTGGTACAAGGCTGATATTGTCCAATAAAAGAAAATCATCATGTAATAAAGGATTCATAATGTCTAAATAATAAATTTAGAAAAATCTTATTTTAAATAGAAAATAGATGTGATTTCTATTGTTAAGTTAATCATGGATGTAAATTCAGACAATTGAATTTATTATTCGTTTGTATGCATTTATCTGAGTATCTTAATAAGTAGAGGCAACATGGTAAAGTCAGTATTAATAGTGGGTGGTGGTACGGCTGGTTGGATGACTGCGGCTTATTTAGCAAAAGCGTTTGCTCAAAATGTCAATATTACAGTTATTGAATCGAAGAAGGTAAAGAAAATAGGTGTTGGAGAGGCGACATTCAGTACAGTCCGTCATTATTTTGATTACCTTGGGTTGGATGAAAGTGAATGGTTAGCTGAGTGTGCAGGAAGTTACAAATTAGGCATTAGATTCGAGAATTGGGATGGTAAAGGTAATCATTTCTATCATCCCTTTGAACGCTGGGAGGTTGTTAAGGGTTTTCCTATTTCTGAATGGTGGTTAAAGAAAGGTATTACAGACCAAAGTTTTGACTATGCGACTTTTTTGACGCCTCATCTTTGTGAGGCCAAACGGTCTCCCAGGAGGTTGGATGGTTCTCTTTTTGTACAAAATTCTGATATGCGACTTGGACAATCAACATTAGCAGAGCAGAGGGCTCAATTCCCATATGCCTATCATTTTGATGCTGATGGTGTTGCGAGTTTTCTAAAACGTTACGCAATGAATCGAGGTGTTAGCCATATAGAAGATGATGTAACCTATATAGAAATTGATGAAAATGGAAATATAGGATTTCTGGAAACAAAAATACATGGGAAGCTTAAAGCTGATCTCTATATTGATTGTACTGGATTCAAGGGGCTGTTAATCAATAAAACATTGAATGAGCCATTTGTGAGCTTTTCTGATGTTCTAAAAAATAACCGAGCAGTAGCATTACGAGTACCTAGAGAGGATACTCGTGATATTGAACCGTATACAACAGCCCGCACGATGTCTAATGGATGGCGTTGGACAATCCCTTTATACAAAAGAAATGGTTATGGGTACGTATATTGTGATAAATACCAAAGTCCTGAAGAAGCTGAAGCCGAACTAAGAAAATCCATTCCATATGAAAACGCGGATTGTGCCGCAAATCATATTAGAATGAGGATTGGTCGTAGTAATCGTTCTTGGGTAAAGAATTGCGTAGCGATTGGGTTATCAAGCGCATTTGTTGAACCTTTAGAATCAACAGGAATTTTCTTCATTCAACATGGGATTGAACAGCTAGTTAGATTTTTTCCAAGAAGTAGCGATAGTGAACTATTAATTGAAGAGTATAATACGCGGGTTAATCGTGTCGTTGATGGTGTTAAAGAGTTTCTGCTGCTTCATTTTTCACTAGCACGGCGTAATGATACTGTGTACTGGAAAGAATGGAAAAATGTTAAATTACCTAAAGAGCTCTTAAAAAAAATAATGTTAGCGGAAGATCACTTATTGGATAAAGAGACTATCTATCCTTTCTATCACGGTTTTGAAGAGTATTCGTGGAATACTATGATCTTAGGTTTGAGTTCAAGTTCATTATCGGGCAAACCAGCATTATCATTAATGGCTTCTGATGAAGCGGATGAAATATTATTGCAACACCATATTAAAGCAAAAAATATGGTAAGTGGTTTACCAACATGTCATGAATATTTGCAATATCTACATGATTCACAAAATAAAAACTGATAATAAATAAAGAACTGGCGCCTAATTGCATTAAGCAAGAGTAAAACCTTGCTTAAAATTTTTTTATTAGGTTAAACTTAATTATCTCAATAACCTACTAAAACTGAAAGTGATTAGTAACGTATTTATACGGCATTTAGAGCGCCAGTAATCTAAGGGCGGTAGCTTGCAAAGATAAAGATAAGCTATTAAGTAAGTTTATCATCCAGCTTATGTGTCATTATTACCTGATGGGATGGACTTTTAGTATGTTGACTGTATTTAACAATATGTTTAGGGATTTTTAGTTTTTTATTCTGTATTGACTAGGTTGTTTAATAATAAATTCATACAGATAATATTGTCAGAGTCAATATCAAAAATGGTGTGAGTTTTCGTCAGGACCTGCGTTTTCCTTGTGCTGTGTATTCCAACCTTCCATTCGTCTCCTCCTAAGTTTCCTTGATTTATTCAATAAATCCTGCCTAAACTAATGTATATATAGGTTGAGAGAGATAAGACAATGGGGTAGAGTTGAGCATTTCATGATAAAATCACTTGCCAAAATTTTCTCTGTCATGAAATTTATGGTTTAAATAGCGTGTTAGTGGATGTGAATTATCATATTTGAGAAACTTTAATATGTTTGAATATAAATTGGATATTTCAGAAGAAATTGGTGTAATTGAAGGTAGGAAATTTAATAATTTGGATTGGAGTGATGAAGAACAATCAGATTTGGTATTTAAAAACTGCCTTATTATTGGTTCTAAATTTCTAGGGGCAAATTTGAAAGGTTTACGTTTAATAAATTGTCAGGTATTGAACTGTGACTTTAGTGAAGCAAATATTTCATATGGTGAATTCGAAAATACATTATTTTATGATAAAGAGAGTCAAAAAGGTTGTGATTTTAATAATGCGGACTTACATTGTTCAAAGTTTGTTTGTTGTGATATTTCAACAAGTAATTTTTATCGTGCTGAGTTATTCGATATAACAATCGATAGGTGTCGAGCGCAAGGGTGTTATTTTGAACTTGCTGATTTTACAAAAGTTGTCAGCCGAAAAATTATATTCAGCTCAGCAACATTAATAAAATCAAACTTTAAATATTCAAACTTTGAAGGAGTATATCTTGAAAAGTGCGATTTATCAGAAAGTAATTTAGTTTCAGTTGTATTATCAAGAGCAAACCTTGCTGGTGCAAACTTAACTAATACCATTTTTTCACCATTACGATATGATGGAATATCAATATTTAAAGCTGATCTAAGAAATGCGGAAATATCTAATGTCGATGTGAGATTATTAGATTTTTCTGGGGTTGAAATATTTGAATGGCAAATGGTTCCTTTGATGGAAAATCTGGGATTTATCATTCATCCAGATAATTAAAATAAAAAATTATGTGATATAAAATAATAAAGATGATATTGGTCTTTATTAAGGGTAATATACTCATTAATCAATCTATTGTTATAGATATTTCTATGATTATTTAGTTGTTAACATCCTTTGAAAATTTATCCGATTTTGCTGTTTTTCGCATTATAGGCGTTAAGCATTAATAGGAGTTAGGTGAAAAATGAAAATAAGAGAAGATATTATTGAATTTAGATCTCAAAAAGAGGTTCTGGTAGAAGAAGATATCAATAAGAAATGCCCAGATGATAATAGAATCCAGATTAATCCTAAAGTGAAAAGACTGTTAGATTGGCTTAGGTTGACTGCTAAGTCAGATCCTGATTTAATCAAAAGTAAAGAAATATCTCAGCAGTTTATTTATCAGTCAGGGAAGCTTGGACTTTTTGGGATGCGAATACCGATAGAGTTTAATGGCATCGATATTTCTGTTTCAGAGACATCTCAAATCATCGAACAGCTAGCCGCTATAGATATTACTCGAGCAGCTTTTACTGTACTCCAACACTCATGTAGTTATTTGATATTCAAACATGCTAGCCCAGAGATAAAGCAGAAGTATTTATCGAAAATGTCGATGGGTGAGGTGATTGGATGTTTTGCACTGAGTGAACTCGCTGCGGGTTCGAATCCGCGAAATATGGCATCAATTCTGACAAAGCGTGATAATGATTCATGGGTACTAAATGGTAGTAAATGTTGGTTGGGAGGAGCTTCTATTGCTGGTGTGTTTATTGTGTTTGCAAAACATCAGCCCGACGAAGAATCAGGAATTAGCTGCTTTGTGGTTCCAGCATCTGCTCCAAGTATAGAAGTTGGTGATGAACAGAATTATTTGGGGGTCCAGGGTCTTAGTTTACGTACTGTCACTTTTAACAACGTTATTGTGAAAAATACGCAACGATTAGGTGAGTTGGGAAAAGGTATGCAAATTGCTGCGAGTAGTTTGCTTTTTGGGCGTGTACTAGCCAGCTCATTAGCTGTTGGAGTGATGAAACGGTGTGCCCAATTGATGCATAAATTTGCTTCCCAACGTCAAATCAGCACAGGGCTACTGATAAACAATCCAGTGACAGAATTACAATTGAGTTGGTTAATCAATGCAATAGCAAGTGTGACGGAATTATCTGCTCAAGCATGTGATGATTTCGATCATGGCGTATTTGTTCCTACTAGTCTATGTATTACTGCAAAAGTCTTAGGATCTGAGTTTGTTTGGAAAGCCACAGATAGTTTAGTCCAATTGATGGGTGCAAGAGGGTTAGATGAGAGAAATGTAGCATCTGGTTTATTGAGAGATAATCGGTTTTTGAGAATAGGCGAAGGACCAACTGAAACATTGTTAATGGAGTTAGGGGCAATATTAGCGACTAAAGATCCTGAAAACGAATTTTATTTCGTCGAAAAACTCAATGCTAAAGAAGTTTGGAGTAAATTGTATTCATCAATAAATGAAATCACAAGATTATGTAAAACTAAAGAGAAGGAACTTGAAGCAACCTATTACTATATTGGTAGAGTTGGGATTTGGGTTATTTTACATGCCTGTATAGAGCATCGGCACCCTTTAGAACATGGCACTACAATTGACTGGATAAAAGATAACTATAATCAGGAATTTATTTTAATAAAAAACGAATTAAGTCGAAAAAGCTCTAGAAGCCAGATAGACGATATTTTAGAGAAAATTAATTCTTATAGTTCTGAAATTGGTTATCCAGATGAGGAAATTGCGGAAGATCTTAATAATATTGATCCCTTTTTTTCTAGGGAGTACGTTAATAGTAAGGAAAACAGATTTATTAATGGAGCTACTAAACTCTATAATGATAATAAAGAAGATGAGGTACCATTAATAAATCTTATAAAAGATTCATTATTATCTTCAGAATTTACATTGACTAAAAATAGCACTAAGATTTTACTTAGTGAACAGATAAAAAATAAAGTTAAAAGAATAGCTAAACTAAATAAGAGATCTACAGTAGAAGTCATACTGACTTCACTTTCGCTATTATTAGCCAAGATTTCTAACCAGGAATCTATCTCGATACTTATCTTCGATGTTAAAGATAATTCGACATATCCTTTCACTTACCAATATAAACCTAATGATTCAATTGAAAATAACTTAGTTACCTTAATTGGTAAAGTAAAACAGTGGTCAACACCAAGTGAAGCGATTGTGGATATTATTGAGAAATTAAAAAATGATTCTCCATCATTGAATTTAGCTACAACGACAGTTTGTTTCTGCATTGGATTCCCACTGCAATATAAAGATCTAGATGGAATGGATATTTGTATTGCTTTTGAAGAGAAAAATACTGAGCATTCGATTACATGGATTCATTCTGCTACTTTTAGACAGGATACCATCAAGCGACGGGAAAATAATTTAATTAAATTAATTGATTCAATTCAGACTTCAAATGAACCTGTTGCAAAATTATCCATTATTCCTGATAGCGAAAAAGAGGAAATCGAGAAATATAGTAACGTAAAGAGCATTTCTAAAAGTAGAGAAAAAACATTACCTGAGTTGTTTTATCAATGCCTAGGATTAAATCCCGAAAGTATAGCATTAGTAGGCGCTAATGAAAACCTGACATATCGGCAATTAGAGGAAAAAACGAATCAGATAGTAGCTATTATACAAGAAGCTGGTGTAAAGAGGGGGGATGTTGTATGCCTCTGTATGGGGAGGACTTCCTATTTTATAGCCAGTTTATTGGCAATCGTTAAGATGGGGGCTATTTTTGTTGTGCTTAACGTAAGGCATCCTGTAGAGAGAAATCGAAAGATAATCTCTGACACGGGTTGCTCAGTAATCTTGAGTGAAAGTTCATTGATAAATATTGCAAAGGAGCTTGGCGAATACATTATTGAAATTGATAGAGAATTGAGATCTGGTAATTTACATTCTATCTCGTTTAGTAACCAAGCAACACCTGATTCTATTGCATATATTTCGTTTACTTCTGGTTCAACTGGTGAGCCTAAAGGGGTAATGGTTAGTCATAGTGCACTTTGTTTGCAACTCGAAAACCGTAGGGAAATCTTGAATCTTTGTGAAAGTGATAGATTGCTATATTCAGCAGCACCGAATTTTGATGTTGCTATATGGGAGTTTTTTGGTGCTTTCTCTGTAGGCTGTACATTGATTGTGAATGGTGATAATGAGTTTAATTGGGATCCAAAAGAAACCATAGATACAATTATTCACTATGGTGTTACTCATCTCCAAATTCCACCTACACAGCTTGGTCTGTTAATTAATGAAAAAAATATTGAACAATGTTGTTCTCTAACTTGTATTATTACTGGTGGGGAGTTGCTACCGAACAATGTAAGAGAAAGTATACATTCAAAAATAAAGGTAAATCTGTATCACTTTTATGGGCCAACAGAAGCCGTTATCGATACTAGTTACTGGCAATGCAAAATAGGTGAACAACAATCATCTACCTATATTGGTCTTCCTTGCCCATATAGGCAGGTATATATACTTGACCATGATATGCAACAAGTCCCAATTGGTGTACCTGGAGAAATGTATATTGCAGGGAAACCTCTTGCAAATGGATATCTATCAAGATCACAGATGACGGAGGTTCGGTTCATTAGGAACTCATTTACTGAGGAAGAAGATGAAGATTCGCTCATGTATAAAAGCGGTGATAAAGCTCGCTTTATACCTGGAGGTGGGTTAGAGTTTTTAGGTAGAGTTGATCAGCAGATTAAGATCAATGGCATCAGAGTAGAACCGGGAGAAATAGAAAATGTATTAGAAAGCCATGCATCTATTATGCAACTTAGGGTTGCATTGAGAGGTCAGGGTCAAGATAAAGTTAATCAGTTCCTGGTTGCTTATTATGTTCTATTTAAAGGTTCTACAGTTGGTAAAAATGAGCTTAGACAATTTGCAAAGAAACGCTTGCCAAAGGAGATGGTACCAAGCTTATTTGTCGAGTTAAAATCTCTACCTGTAACTTCAACTGGTAAATTAGATATTCGTGCCCTACCAGAAATTTCTGATTTACATAAAATAGAAACCTCAAAAATTGATATCTCTTCGACTATAGGTAAGGTACGTTATATATGGCAAGAGGTTCTTAATAGAGCAGTCAATGACGAAGACGCCGATTTTTTTGAAATTGGTGGCCACTCTCTGACGGCAGTAAAAATACTTACTCAGTTAAGAGAGACTGTTTCAACAGATATTAAGATGAGTGATTTCTTGGAAAATTCAACAGTAAAAGGGTTAGCAAAAATTATTGAAAAAAAAGGTGAAAATATCTATGTAGAAAAGCCTATTTCAACATCAAGAAAAGGACTTATCCCTTTATCGGGAACACAGGAAAATTTATGGTATCTCTACAAGCTTAATCAGCAGTCTTCAGCTTATAATTGCCCTGAAGCATTTCGGTTATCGGGAAAGGTTTGCTTGAGAAGCTTAGAGAAAGCATTGAGTGATATTTTCAAACGTCACGAATCTTTAAGAACTACATTTTATGAATTGAATGGCATCCCTTATCAAAAAATTGTACCTATTGCAGAATTTAAACTCAACACATTGAATTTTAATCATATATCTGAACAAGATTTTTTAGAGGAATCTAAAAAAATTGTAGAGAGGGAATCTACTAGGCCATTTAATTTAGAAGAGGATTGCTTATTTAGGGTGCTATTCATGAGTAATCATGATGAACATGTTATTTTTTGGAATTTTCATCATATTATTGCTGATGGTACTTCTTCTGCAAATATATTTACCAATGAACTTAGCTATTTTTACTCTTATTACCTAAGTAGAAGAAATATATCTTTATCTGAGATTGAGGTACAGCCTATTGACTATATGCGCTGGTATAATACTTTTATGGGTGAGTCGAAACGTGATAGAAAACTGGATTTTTGGCGTAATGCGCTAGAAGGGGCACCTTCTGAAGTTGATATCACACTCGGAAATTATTTACCAACTAATATTAGTGATAAAGGTTGCAGGTTCTATTTTAAATTACCAGAAAAAATTGTGGTTCAACTTGATAAGTTTTCAAGAAATAATGGATTAACTCAATTTGAGATTTTAATGACTGCTTTTTCGGTTCTTATTTATATTGTCAGCGGTGAAGATGATTTCACTGTCGGAACTGTTGTAGCTGGACGACATCATAGTATTATCGAGAACGTCATAGGAAATTTTGCCAATGTTGTTGTGACAAGACATAATGGTTTTAAACAGACGACAATTTTTAATTATCTTGAATCAATAAGAAATCAATTAGCTAATATATTTGAACACTCTGATATCCCTTTCGATGAAGTTGTTTCAGCAATATGCCCTAATCGTAAGAAAAATAAAAATCCATTATTTAATATTTTCTTTTCTCTTTACAATGGGAAAAGAAATCACATTAATATCGATGGAGTAGTACAGAAAGAGCTGTTATTGGATCCAGGTTACTCTCAATTCGACCTTAGTTTGGCTTTATTTTCGGATGTGGGATCGATTAATGGATATATCGAATATAAGGTTGATCTCTTTGATAAGGATATAGTGAGTCGCCTTTTTTGTTATTATATAAAAGCAATTAACTATATTTTGATGCACTCAGATAAAAATATCGATTGCATTGAATTGGTCGATAGTGAGGAAAAGAATAGGATTGTTGAAGATTGGAATAATATAAGAGGACCTGTAGAAACAGATAAAGCTTTATATGAACTGTTTGAAGAGCAGGTTAAACTGTACCCTAATAATATTGCCGTTAAGTTTGAAGATAAATATTTGACCTATGAAGAATTAAATAAAAGGGCTAATAGATTAGCACACTACTTAAATAGTTCTGGTGTTAGTCCTGGTAATTTGGTCGGGATTTGTGTTCAGCCATCTATTGAGATGTTTGTAGGTTTGCTAGGAATTGTAAAGGCTGGTGCAGGGTATGTACCATTAGATCCCGCACTTCCGGCAGCCAGAATAGATTTTATAGTGAAAAACAGTGATTCAGTAGTGATTTTGACTCAATCAATTCTCGCTAAAACAGTTGCGCATTGTGGTATCAATCTCATATTGCTTGATGAAGAAAATCAGTTGTTTAAAGCATATAAGGAGACAAACCCTTCGCACTTGATTCCGGCTGATAGCATCTTATATATGATTTTCACATCAGGATCGACAGGAATACCGAAAGGCGTCCAGACTCAGCATTATAATGTTGCAGCGCTGGTTTGTGACACTAATCATATGGAGTGTCACAAAGAAGACGTTTTTGCAAAAGTTAATAATTTTGCATTTGATATTTCTACATGGGAAATTTGGACCCCGTTATTGCATGGTGCATCTATTACAGTGGTTCCTGATTCTATAAAGTTAATTCCGCAGGAATTTTCTGCTTTCATCAAACAACAAAAAGTGACGATGCTTTATCTTCCTACTGCGCTTTATCATATGATCGCTACTGAGCTGCCGGAAAGTTTTGGGGTGCTTAAGCTGCTTGTTGTTGGTGGTGAAGCGCTTGATCCGACAAAAGCACGATGTGTTTTGGAAAGCAAAACTCCGCCAAAAGGTTTTATCAATGCTTATGGTCCAACAGAAGTGACATGTTCATCTGCGTGGTTTGATGTTAAAAAGCTTAGTAAGGACGCAAAAAGGGTTCCAATCGGTAGGCCGATCACAAACACGCAGTTTTACGTATTGAATAGTGAACAAAAGGTTCTTCCAATCGGGGCCAAAGGTGAGCTATATATTGGTGGTGCTGGAGTGTCGAAAGGTTATAGGAAGCGTCCAGAACTCACGGAACGTCACTTCCTAAAAAACAGGTTAGGTTCTGACATAAGATTTGACAAACTTTATCGTACTGGAGATGTCGTTAGATACTTAGCTGATGGTAACTTAGAATTCATGGGTAGAGTTGATCATCAAGTTAAGATTCGGGGATTTAGAATAGAAATTGGAGAGATAGAAAATATATTAAGAAAGTATCCTTTGATAAAGGCAGCTATTGTTTTAGTTCAGGAAGAGTCACCGGGAAATAAGCGCTTAGTTGCATTTATCGAGTTTTATGAAGGACGCCACAATACACCAATAAGTACCATAAGAAAATATCTATTAGAAAATCTACCTGCTTATATGGTTCCTTCGATAATTAAGGCATTAAATATTTTACCATTGAACAACAATGGTAAGATAGATAGGAATAAACTTAATCAGATTGAAATAGAATTGGGTAACGAAGGTAGTTGTTTGCGCTATCCGCGAGACCATATAGAGCTATCACTTTGTCTTATTTGGGAAGAGGTTGTTGGATTTAAAAATCCAACATTAGATATGAATTTTTTTGAAAATGGCGGAGATTCCCTTCGAGCGGTTCGTTTAATTTCTGAAATTAATAAAACTTTTGGGAAGAATTTATCTTTAGATTCGCTGTATGATGGAGGAAATATTGAATCCCTGGCATTAAAAATAAAGAGTAATGGCATAGACAATGAAAATCGTATTCTAATACCTCTTGTAAAAAATAAATCTAATGATAAATCTATATTTATCATTCATCCTCTGAGTGGTAGCGTAATGTGCTATATCCCATTAGCTATAATGTTAGCTAACCCGCTTTATGCTTTCCAATCACCGCTACTTTATAAGCAATCGATGCATGAACCAATAGATACCGTTGAAACTCTAGCTTCAATGTATATTGATGAAATGCTAAAAGTTCAAGAGCAAGGTCCCTTTGTGCTTGGGGGATGGTCTTTCGGGGGAACCATTGCTTTTGAGATGGCAAGGCAACTTGAATTAAATGGTCATGAAGTATCTAAACTATTTTTGTTTGATAGCGCAGCGCCTGGTAAAACTCATAAAGAGTTGAACATGATGAAAGTTCTTAGTCTTTGTCTTGGTGAAATTGTTGAACAATTTGGTACTCATATCGATATTGATTTAGAAAGCATTAGCAAGCTGACTCATAACGAAATACTTGATGTTGTATTGAATACTATTAAAGTGCATGGGGGATTTGCCCCAGATGCTGATGTCACTATGCTTGAACGTATGATTGACACTTGCTTGGCTAATTCTAGTGCGTCATCAAAATACAATGCTGGTATTGTAAGTGCTAACACTATTCTTTTTCGTGCTAAGGACTGTTCACATATGGAAGAGATGCTGGTATCCCCTAATGAGGCTAAAGAAAGAAGCTTGGGGTGGAACCAACACATTTCTGGTGATCTTATTGTTGAGGATATTGATGGCCATCATATGTCGATAATGTTCCAGCCTAACGTTAATGCTATTTCTGAGGTAATAAATAAATGGATGGATAAAAATAGTTAATCGGATAAGTTAATTCAATATAATTATTAAAATAGCGTTCTGTCATATACTTTTTATTTTATTAATAGGAGTATTTGGTGAATGTTATATCCATCGTTTAAAATTAAAATAAGGTATATAACCTATCTTGAAATAATAAGTTGTGACTAGAGCTATATTTATTATTAAATCTGAAAAAATAGGGTATTGTGCTATGAATATAATAGGTATCTCTGCAAATTTCCATGATTCTTCCTGTGCGCTGATCAGTGATGGTCAATTAGTAGCAGCTGTTTCAGAAGAGCGATTTTCTAGACTTAAAAATGATTCCAGATTGC
>NZ_LJCS01000072.1:0-17760 GCF_001280945.1 Photorhabdus heterorhabditis
TTTTCAGGGAATCAAAATATTATTTTGGTAATTTTATTTAACCCGAATTCTGGATAAGAAATTGATGAGAAGCCTGTTCCAAGGGCAAAGTCTTGGTGTACACCAAAAATAGCGCCGAGGTGGAACAGGCTATGGACAATGTAGTTGAAATTTTCTGTGATGTTGATGATTTTTGCCGTTTTTTCATCCCTCAATGGGAGTAATTTTGTCTCGATAGTGGGCATTGTTTACGCCGCCGACAAGGTCACATGTATCTCAGTGAAATCATGACCATTTTGACCCTTTTTCATCTGTCACATTACCGTGATTTTAAAAATTTTTATCTAGAACATATTTGGAAATATCACCACAACGATTTTCCCACCTTGCTCCGCTATCCCCGTTTTGTCGGTGTGGCCCCTTCCGTTTTGGTGCCACTATACCGCTATCTGACGCAATTAAAAGGAAAACCCACAGGCATTGCTTTTATTGATTCCACCCGTTTGAGTGTCTGCCATAATATTAGCATTCCTCGACATAAGGTCTTTGCGGGGATAGCCAAGCGCGGAAAAAATTCAATGGGATGGTTTTACGGTTTCAAATCACACTTGGTTGTCAATCATCAGGGGGAAATTTTGGCGCTTAAAGTCACTGCCGGTAATGTGGATGATCGGGAACCTGTTCGCGAATTAACAACAGAATTAACGAGTTCACTTTACGGCGATAAAGGTTATCGCAGTCAGGAACTGGCAGACGATTTAGGCAAAACCGGTGTCACTTTCGTCACCCAAAAGCGCCGAAATATGAAAGCACGTCTGCTGGCTGAGTGGGATAAGATAATGTTATCAAGGCGTTTTATCATCGGGCAGCTATTATCCGCTTCCGATGAAAGGTATCGCTATTCCCAAGAAGTCGGGAGGTGAACGTCTGCTGGGTATTACCACGGTTGCGGATCGCGTGGCGAAAATGGTGGTCAGGCTTCATTTAGAACCGCTTGTTGAGCCTCATTTTCTGCCGGATTCTTATGGCTACCGACCGAATAAATCGGCGATTGATACCATCAGAGTGACAAGGCAGCGATGCTGGCAGCAAGATTGGGTATTGGAGTTCGATATCAAGGGCCTGTTTGACAATATTCCTCATGATTTACTCATGAAACCCGTGAGGAAACACACAAACAGCCCGTGGATCTGTCTATACATCGAACGCTGGCTAACTGCACCGATGAAATGCAATGGTAAGGTGTTATTCCGGGAGAAAGGCACACCGCAGAGAGGTGTGATTTCCCCCCTGATGCCGAATCTGTTCCTGCACTATGTCTTTGACATGTGGATGCAACATGAGTTCCCCGGTGTCCCCTTCGAAAGGTACGCTGATGATGTTGTATGTCACTGTTACAGTCAGTCGCAGGCTGAAGCACTGATAAGTGAACTAGGCCAGCGGTTTGCGCAATGTGGACTGGCACTGCATCCGGACAAAACCCGAATTCCTTACTGTAAGGATGTAGAACGAAAGGGAAAATATGAACATACCCGTTTTGATTTTCTTGGATATACGCTCAGGCCAAGGCTGGTCAAGAACCGTAAAAGAAATAGTCTGTTTGTGAGTTTTACACTGGCAGTCAGCAAAACGGCGCAAAAGGCCATGAGATTCAAAATCCGCAAGTTGAAGATATGAATGCGGACAGAACTTAACTTAACACAAATAGCCAACAGGCTAAACTCCATGATAAGTGGATGGTTAAACTATTATGGTCAATTTTATCATTCAGAGTTGTATAAGGTCTTCAGACGACTCAACAAAGCGCTAGTGCGCTGGGTTAGGCGAAAGTTCAAGGCACTGAGCAGACACAAAACCCAGGCATCAAAACTGCTTCAAAGGATCGCAAAAAAGAAGCATAAGGGGTTGTTTGCTCATTGGTGGGCAGGAATGACAGGCGTGTTTGCTTGATGGGAGCGGTATGAGTCGATAGGCTATGGGGGTAGTTCCCGCGGCCTACTCAACCGATTAATGGGCAATTAAAAAACCTTTCTCAAATAGAGCATTCTCGCCACCGAAGTATAAAAGGATTTATGTTGACCGTTTTAGGTGGTTTGATTGCTTATTGTCTTAAATGGAAGAAGCCATCACTGAAAGTTTTCTATTCGGAAGACGATTTCTCAGTGACGGATTAAACAGAATTATTTACAGGGTCCTATCATTGTAACGGGGTGTATAACCCCGTCTCTATAAAGTGTGTTTAACTATTTCAATCGTCTTTCTAAATTTTTGATAAAATCGTCCGCACTAAGTTTTACTCCACAGGAAGCTATTACCAGGTCCTCAAATTCGTGGTAACAACCTTGCCTATAGATTTTTTTGTCTAACCATTGGAGTAAACTGCTAAACTTTCCTCTAGAGAGTTCCATTTCAATTGATGGGTTTTTCCGAGCATTGTTGAATAATTGTGCGGAAATAACTGCGCCCATGAGGTAGCATGGAAAATACCCAAAATAACCGATAGCCCAATGGATATCTTGCCAGGGACCTTCATGAGGTGATGGGCTTATACCAAAATATAACTCGAATAATTCTTGCCATCTGCCTTTGAGATGTTTTGCAGAAAGTTCGCCTGAGAGTAGCTCGTTTTCAATTTTATAGCGTATAAGAATATGTGCGGGGTAGGTGAAATCATCGGCTGTAACTCGGATACCATTCGTATGGATTGTGTTGAAGTGTTCGCACAATCGCTCTTTGTTGAAATAATCAGCATAGCCGAAGTTATTTTCCAATTGCTTGGCCAAATATCCTAAGTAGGAGTTGGAGTGACCGACCTGTCTTTCGAATAGCAGAGCCAAACTTTCATGAATACACATTCCCCTAGAATCACTGACCGGTTGTCCAAGGTGCTGTTTTGGAAGTCGTGCTTCGTACGACGCATGGCCTGTTTCATGCATAAGAGCTGAAATGCTCAAAAGTATGTTTTCTGGTTTGAAATAGCTGCAAACCCTGATGTCGCCTGTTAGTCCTCCAGTGAAAGGATGACGACTTTCATCCAGCCTTCCGGTGTTAAAATCAAACTCCATGTTTACCATTAAGGTATTGGCAAATTTCTTTTGTTGATTTTTACTTATTCTTGGCCAGATGGTTTGTTGTTTTGGTGAGTCTTTTATTGTGGCGACTAATCTTGAGGTGAATGGTTCTATTTTACTGAAAATAGCATCGACCGATTCGGCTCTCAGACCTGGTTGATGCTGCTCTAGTAAAGCATCATATGAGCTTATCCCGAGTTTTTCTCCAAGGGAAGATGCCATTTCCCGTGTCAGTGCTAGCAACTCTTCAAAATTTTGTTCAAGAGACTGTTGATTTATTTCATTAGCTTGGGCATACCACGCCTCTTCGCATTTTACTGCTGCTCGGGTAAGCCTGCTGGTTAATGTAGGGGAGGTTGCGATAGCCATGATATGCAAACGATGTATTTCTCTGATGTTGGCTTTTTGCCAATCATTTAGAACGGTAATGTCGATACGATCCAGAAGTTCCGCTATTTCCTGGCTTGCGATTATCTCATGTTGCATAGTGCTGAGCACTGACATTTGCTCTGCTCTTAGCGAATGACTTCCTTTGGGCATCATTGTGGCTTTGTCCCAGTTTAAGATTGCATAGGCGCCATACAATGAGCTCCATTTAACCATTAGGTCGGTTAGTTGCTGATAATCGTTCATTCGTATACCTCAGGCCATCTATAGAAATAGACTTTGTTCCAGTGGGAACCTACGATAAGCTCACCTTGCTCTGTAATAAGAGGAGCTGAGTGTATGCCTGTGGGAGCAGTGATTTTCCAGCGCAGGCCTCCATTTTGATGATCATAGCAATGTACAGCTTCATCAATATGTGTGGGGTTATCAGTAGTACCGACAAATATAGGATCGCCATTAGGTAGAGTAGAAAAGGGAGTGTATACAAAGCGTGTTCCTACTTCGGATTTCCATATGACTTCAGTACTCCGTAAATTTACTCCATAAATATAACGATCATCACTTCCTATAGTTGCAATATGATCATATCCAACTGATGGGCATGATACTACGAAGCCATCGGTTTCATGAATAGCGCGTATGGTTCCTGTTCTTGAGTTAAAAACAACGATTTGACCATTTTCTTCGGTCCCGATAATACCTGTTTCAATACTATAATCTAATGCTGCACTGCCTTCAAAACGTCCTTCGTTTTCAATTTCCCATACTGTATTTCCGGCTTTATCTATACAAACTAATGTTTTGTTCGTTCCAAAGATGATATTGCCTTCGACTGTCAGGGCGGGGGAACTATATATATCGTCCACCACATCTTCTTCAAACATGCGTTTCCAGATCAATTTTCCACTTTTTGCATTTAACGCATACATACTGTGATCATAGCTTCCTGCGTAAACTAGCCCGTTCTTTTCATCCAATGTTGGGGTGGAATGGAATACATCATTAGCTTTGAATTGCCATAGGCAGAGTCCATTTGAAGAAACCATTCTAAGCGTTGAATCCTCTCCACCAATTATGAAATCACCTCTCGTTGTCACTGCGGGGGAGCTATAAATCGGCCCGGCTGTCTCTAATCGCCAATTTTGTTTTAACGTTTTGGTATCGTAACAATATATATATCCGTCATAGCAACTGATAATTACACAGTTGTTGCCAATAATTGAAGGAATACTCCAGATTCGTTCGCTAAATTCCAATTCTCCATAGAGTACAGGGGACTTAGTATAATCATGTCGAATGGATGCCCATTTCTTTTTGAAGCTTCGGAGGGATTGTTTGTTTTTATACCAAGTGGTGTTTAAATGTGAGTTGAACGCGGCAAGAGAGTGCTTTGTTTTTAGTGTCATTGTTCTTCCTCGATTGTGAACACAACTCTAGATGTAATAGGCTACAATGGTTTCTATTTTAGCCAATAAATCTTAAGCATAGTTGATGTATAAGCGTTTAGCCATTATCTCAGGTCGATCACATTAACAGGTTCGCAGGATCTGAGTACAATAGGCTTTTGACTCGCTTTGATGGCTTATTTATCTACAGGCCACGCTCCGAATACCGATTCAAAAGGTAATTCCGCCGGTCACGTAGCAGAAGTGTGAATTTGATGAGCTCTTCCATAACATCCACAAGCCGGTTGTAGTAAGAAGAAGGCTTCATGCGGCCAGTAGTATCATCAAACTCTAGAAAGGCTTCGGGTACCGATAATTGATTAGGGATAATGAACATATGCATACATCTTCCTACCGTTCGTAACTGATTTACTACGTTGAATGATTGAGTTCCGCCATTGACTTGAAGTAAGGCCAATGTCTTACCTTGTGTAGAGTGCAGCTCGGGAATCCAGTCAAGCTGGGATTTGAACACTGCACTCATCGATCCATGGTATTCCGGAGAACACCACACTTGCCCTTCTGACCATTGCATAAGTTCATGTAGTTCTGCCACTTTTTCATGGGTATCGGGTGTAGTATCCGGTAAAGGTAAACTAGATGGATCAAAAATCTTAATTTCAGCGCCTATTTGCTCAAGTAGGAGTGCGGATTCTTGAACCAGTGATCGGCTAAAAGAAGGCTGACGATTCGAACCATACAAAAGTAAGATCCTTGGGTTATGTGAGGAAGATTTCTGCGCTTCCAGCTTCTCTAAAGAAGGGATATCCAAAAGTTTGTGAATAATATTTGGTAAAGTATCGGTCATGTAATTCTCCGAAAATCAGATGATGTAATTTCCAAAACTGTTGTAACCTCTTGTGTTCACAATGAGGTTTGTTCAAAAGTCTCTGTGCTGAATTCATTGATGTCGTTGTGTCTGGTGGGCTTGGTTATAAAGTGATAAGCGCCTATTAAACATTAAGAGACTCAAAATTGTTTGATATTATAATCAACTTTTAATTAGATACATATAAAGCTCCTTTTTCATAAAAAATACAGTTAATAAGCTAGTGTGATTATGTTTCTTTTGGGTAAAATTAAGCTTATCTGTGAAGTTGACGAGTAATAGTTGACAAAGAGTCATATTGGTTTTGGTATGTTTTGGGACTTTGTTTAATAATGGATAATTACTCATACTTTTGGTCAATGCAAATGTTGAAATATCCCAGACTCTTTTTGAGTTATTATTCCTATTCAAGGTAAAATTCCTTTGTACCAGTGGTTTTAATGACTGTTTCCTCCTTCCAAAGGGGAAATACATCACAGATAAATAGTTCACATAAGGTATTAAAAGAGACAATTTTCTCTTTGTATATGACTTAAGAGATAGCATAACAAGACTATTGATTATTTAAAATAAAAAGAAGTGTATAACAATATTATCAGGATGTTAATTTAGCATTGATAGTATATGTAAAATACAATCAATTTGTTGAATATATAATTATGTTTTGATAAATTTGAGTGATCGTATATTTTCATGGAGTACAATAAGCTAGCTAAATATAGGTAAGAAAATGAATTTGATAGACGGTATGCTATAAATAGAAATTAGTGGAAAATTTCTTTATAAAATATCTGGTTGTGAATATTTTGTTGATGCTTTTAATTTTATGATTTTGTTTTTATTTAAAATAAAACCATTATGGAAATCAATTAACTTGACATAAAAATAACTGAGTAGATATATTTAATTAACTCTTGTATTTTCCAAGAGTCTGAAGTTATGAAAAAGTGTGACATTTAGCATAATCTTGGCAATATTCTGTTTCTGACTATTAAGTTTGTTAGCAGAATAGTCATGCCGGAAACAAAATACTAATTTAATGGAGAATGCTGATATGATTAATTTTACAAGTATTGAGTTACGTATCGAACCTGCGATGTTCTGTTTTTAAGTTATTTAGAATATTGTAAATAGAAGGTTAGAGCGAGCGAACGTTTAAAGCTAAAGTGTTCGCTCGCCCTTTCCAAAACTATCAAATAGCGAAGTGTTCGGAGAAAAATATGAGTTCTGAATCTCAATCTTTAATCGAGGCAACGCTGTATTACAATAGAACTAGTGTAAGGGAAAGTATCTGGTCTAAAGCGACTTGCTTGGCGCTGACTCATCATAATTTTGATATGAATGGATATGTCATCACTCAAGCTTTGGAACCTTCATGCCTCAGAGAGGTTTCTGATACGGTCAATATCCCCTACAAGATGGCCGAAAATTTCACATACCCATGTAAAGGTCCTGGTAATGCCTTACAATGGTTACTTTCTATGAGGCCCTATCTACCAGACATACAAAAACTGAACTTGGCTAGAGCTTTGATCACCACTGCACGATACCGCTTGTCCCAAGAAATATTGGACGAGATTAATAACCAAAAACTTTACCCTGAACAGAGAATTACTTATCTGATAACGCGATTTATTACAGACAATCGTTTGGGAATGCATACTAATTATCCCCATTTATTTGAAAATATAAGGGCTGTTATTGAAACCGAAAAAATTTCTGAAGAAAGTATACTTGAAGTAACATCATTAGCGATTGTTTGGTATTTGAAGACTAAAGCGATAGATTCTGTCGCCTATAAGTGGTTTGTAGCATGTGGAAAACGCGTTGCCGAGAGCATACTTGATCGTGAGACATTTAAAGCAAAATTGGCGCTTTCATCGTTTTATCGTGCTTATGCTATGGTTCCAGCCGCCGTTAGTAACCCATCTGCAACTCGTACACTTATGCTGAAGGCACAGCACTTTGCTGAAAGTCTTGAACCTCAGAATGATCTGGAGAAAGCATTGGCTGCTACTGCGAAAAAGACTGTTTTGGAATCTTCTATTAAGGAGATGCTTTATGTTAGTCAGAATTTCGATGCAGCTGAACGATATGGCTTAGAACTTATATCGTTGGACCCACATTGGTCGATCAATTATCAAGAACTTGCCGAAGTCTATATTAAAAAAAGTGAATATGAAAAGGCCCTGGAACAGTACAATAATGCCAAACACGTTGGGTTACCCAGAGCTATTTTAACTGAGTATATGATTGGTGTATGTCATGCCCATCTTGGCGACACGATTGCTGCAATAGGTGCCTTCAAGAGTGTTTTACAAGCCGATGTGACAAACATATCAGCTGGTTTGTCTGGCTACAAGGTCGCTTCTAAGAACGATCTCTTGTCTAAAGAATACTTTCACGATTTTCTTAAACGTTGGGATGAGCAAGGTCTTCTTACCAAAGAGCATAAGGAGATGATAGCATGAATTCCATAGTACAACAGATCAACCCTATCAAGGTGACACGATTCGACCATATACAAATGGAAGTATCTAACCTTGAAGAAAGTATCCGCTTCTATGAGGATGTGTTTGGATTTAAGAAGAAGGAAGCTGGTCTGAGGAGAATGGTACGTTGGGTAATAATGGGTAACGAAAGCAAACTGTATTTGTGTATGCATGAATATACAAATCGAGCAGGTATCGAAAATACCGGTCTGGAGATTACTCATGTGGGATTCATAGTAGAAGATTTTTCTTCGGTTGTGCAGAAATTGAAAACGCATGGTGTAACGCTACCGGATGGGGATATGATTCAATATCATTCTTCTCGATCTGTTTATTTTCTCGACCCCAACGGTTACAAGATAGAAATCTCTGAATTCGATGGAGGCGGTATCGATAGTTAACTGTGGATCAACTGCTAGATATAGATAACCGGAGAATATGGACGATAACGAAGAATAATTCTGTTACGTGAAAAAGTGCCACTGAGTTCAACTTTCGTAAGGCTTCCATAAAATCGGTAAAGGTTATCAACATCAAATCTTGAAAGAGGAAACTATGCTGAGTGAAGACAGAGTGAGCGTGAAGCCTACAGGTTGGAAAATGGACGATAGCATACATTCTCGATGTGTGATTCAACTAGATCCAGCCCATACTGAAAAATTGTTAGCAGAGCTGTCGGGTACGCCAGCTAGACTGCTTAAGGGGCTGACTACTCAAGAGAATGCGGGTAGTGAAGTTGATGAATTAATGGAAAGTGTGTACGAACGTGTCAAAAGTGGAGATGGGCTTGTTATCTTGAAAGGAATCTCTGTTGCAGGCTTGGATGAGAATGAGTTGGGAGAACGTTTCTTACAGCTCTGTAGCCGAATGGGTAAGCCTGTTTCTCAGAGTGTGATGGGAGATATAATCGGTCGGGTCGAAGATATGACGCACATGGACCCTGACGCTAGGGGATATAGGAATCGTGAAGGATTGGTAATGCATACGGATCAGCCAGATATGGTTTGTATGTTATGTGTCAGGAAAGCTAAACAAGGAGGTCATAGCAAGTTTGCGAGTGCGTTGGCTCTTCATGATGCCATCAAGAAAAGTCGGCCAGACTTGCTGCCAGTATTATACACTGGTTATCCCTACCACCGGCTCAATGAGCATCCTCCGGGAGCAAGTGAAATAACCGAATACAATGTACCGGTATTTTCTGAATGTAACGGAGATATTAGCATTCGATACCTGAGGTTTAACATGTTTGCTGCTGCGTTTGCTCGGGGTGAGAAAATCCCAGCTAAACTGCGAGAGGCTGTCGACTATCTTGATGAATTGGCAACATCTCCTGCTTTTTGTTGGATTACATCTCTTGAGGAAGGCGACATGGTTTTCTTCAACAATTATCTATGCCTGCATTCTCGTACAGCATTCGAAGATAATGATGATCCTAAGAATAAACGGTTGATGTACAGAGTTTGGCTTGAATGTGAGAACTTTCGGTCTACACGTCCTGAACTTGCTGTTCATCCTGAAGGTGGCGGTGGGCGGGGAGGGATAACGTCTCAAACTGGTAAGCGACCTGCCTTCGACTATGATTTCGACTGGGACTAAAAGTATACTTATGAAATATAGAACTCTTGGATATAGCGGAGCTTATGTATCACCTATTTGCCTCGGTACTCAGCAGTTCGGTAGATGGGTGGATGAGAAAGGTGCGCACGAAATACTTAACGTATTCACCGAGCAAGGAGGTAACTTCCTTGACTCTGCTGATTGTTATCCAATTTATTTGCCAGATGGTAATGAAGGAGGACAGGTATCAGAGATAATTATCGGTCGCTGGTTGAAGTTGTATGCTAAACGGGATGACTTCATTATCGCGACTAAATTTTCAGCTCCCATGGGAAAAGGACCGAACAGCGAGGGACTTTCTAGGAAACATATTGTCAAAGCGGTTGAACAGTCCTTAAAACGTCTAGGAACTGATTACATTGATCTTTACCAAGCTCACGATGACTATCTCAATGTACCCATGGAGGAAATTCACCGGACTCTGGATGACTTGGTAACACGGGGTCTTGTGCGTTATATCGGGTGTTCAAACTTTCCAGCCTGGAGGCTTATGAAGTCATTGGGGCTATGTGCTAAACATAACTACGTTTCGTATGTGACGGTACAAGGAAAATACAACCTGTTGGATAGAATCGAGTATGAGCGTGAAATGATGGATTTGTGTCAAGAAGAGAAGATTGGAATGTTGCCGTATGTTCCTCTTGCTAAAGGTTTTCTTACTGGGAAATATCATCGATATGCACCAAAAACACAATCTCTTAGGGCAGATGATGTGAGCAAACTCTACAATAGCGATAAGAGCTGGAAAGTCCTTCAGTTGATTAGGGATATAGCCGATAGAAATGCTATGAGTTGTACTAAAGTCGCTTTGGCATGGCTATTGCAGAGGCCAGCTGTCATATCGCCAGTGGTGGGTGTTAATAGTGTTGAACAATTAAAGGAAACTCTTGGAGCAATTGATGTTTCCTTGCCTATTGAAGATATAGCTAAATTGAATAGGTGCTAGGAGTCGTCAACTATGATTGCGTTAATAGATCATTGCTATAGCATCCTTCCTGCTGGGAATAGGAAACGATCTATTGCCCGCTTAGAGCAGGCAGGGTTCTTGATTAGTCAAAATTCTCTCCGGCATAAAGGGGGCAAGGATAGTATTTTTGTTCATTTCACAGGTTCATATCTTGAATTGATAGAGGTAGTAGATTCACGTGAATTTGAAGCTTATTGCACTGAAGCAGAACAACATGCCTCCCGATTCGGTTACCCCTATGCACTTGTGGCTGCTACTGCGGAGGTACAGTCTTGTGCAGAGATTTTGAAAGACTTTCGCCTAAATATTTCGGATGTTCGGTATATTGTTCCTCAACTGGAAGGGTGGGTGGAGCCAGCTTGGGCTGTCTTGGATATCCCTGACACAGAGACGCCAGGTTGTACTCTACAGATAATCCAATACCTGCTTCGTGAGAAGGCATGGGCTAAGGTGGCCTGTGGCCTTAATGGAATTTATGGGATTGGTGGGTTCTATTTTTGTACTCATACTCCAGTCGAGGATGCAAGGTGTTGGTACCAGCTTCTTTTTCCTATAGGGAGTTGCAGTAAGCAGAACAAACGAACTGTACTGGTTGGACAACAGCAACTACATTGGCTTAGCCCTGCGGAGTTCCAATTGTATTTCGGTGTTGAACTTAACCTTGATGAAAGCGGAGGAGCCCGTTTGGGGGCGGTAAAGCTTCTCACGTCTGACGTCAAGGTATCTTTAAGATTTTTGCAAAATGCGGGTTTTATTGTAGAAAGTAGTGAACCTCATAGCTTCCATACATGTTTCGACCTTGATTTAGGCTATGCGTTTCATGTGGAGCAAGGGCTAGGGGCTTCTGATTATGTCTCCGACATTAACAGGCGGTTACTGGCCTGCAATTCAATCAAATTAGACATTTGAGGGCTTGATGAGAGAATTTGATGTTAATGTATTTGACGCTCATATTCATACTGAATTTAATGGCATGCCGGATAATTTCAGTGGTATTGAGTGTTCGCTAGCCTCTTACAAAGAATCTATAGCCGATATACGTTTCGTTGGTTCCCTCTCGGATTCTGCATCACCATCTAAGGAGCATGGTGATCTAAGTCAATTAGGGATTTACCATTGTGCCGTTGTGCAAAGTTTGGATTATGACTTTACTTCAATCAGTCAGAGCCTTTTATCAGGGGAAAAATTGGCGATAAAAATTAATGTTGGTTTTATACATAGGTATGCATCTGATGATGTTTTCCAACCTCTTTATTCTCTCGCATCACTGTTGAAAATCCCCGTTATGTTTCACAGTGGTGATCCTGGTTGGCCCCACGCTAAAATTAAATATGCAGACCCTGTTTCTTTAGACGAGGTAGCTGTCGATTATCCTGATGTCAATTTTGTGCTAGTTCATGCAGGAAATCCATGGTTTCGCAGTGCTGCTGCTGTTGCCTCGAAAAACACTAATGTCTTTCTTGAGGGATCGTCTCTCATTGATGGGGATCTCAGGACTTATTCGGATGAGCGTGCAAACAGGCTTATTTCAAAGCCGCTGTCTTGGATACTTGACTATCTTGGTACTTCTCGAAAATTAATTTTTGGTTCCGGTTGGCCGATGGTGCATTTAGGTTCTTATATTGATGCATTTAGTAAAGGTCTTCCTGAAGAAGCTTGGGAAGATGTTTTTTGTAACAATGCACTTGGACTCTATGGACTCAGGGTAGCACAAGGTGAGAGTGCGCGATTAGTACGAATGGCTAAAAGTTAGTCTTGGAATTTAATTAGCGGATTTCTATGAGCATTATTCAAGTAAGAAATTTGAGCAAATCTTACAGTATTTACACAAAAAATCCTGGTCTGTTGGGCAGTTTAAAGTCATTTATTAAAAGGGACTATGCGGTTGTACAAGCGGTAAAGGCGATTAATTTTTCTATTGAAGAAGGAGAAATTGTGGGTTTTCTTGGAGCGAATGGGGCTGGGAAAACCACTACCATGAAAATGTTGGCGGGTATCATTCAGCCCTCTTTAGGCGATGTCAGTGTTTTAGGGCATATTCCTTATGAACGTAGGAACAGATATTTAAAGTCAATATCATTTGTGGCTGGGCAGAAACAGCAACTAGCTTGGGATCTTACGCCTAATGATTCCTTCATACTTAATAAGGTTATCTATGATCTCGGAGATAATGAATTTTCCAGATGCCGCGATGAACTGGTTGAATTACTTGCTATTCGTTCGGTAATTAACAGGCCGGTTCGTAATTTGTCCCTTGGTGAGCGTATGAAATGCGAATTAGCTTTATCATTGCTACATAAGCCAAGGATTTTGTTTCTTGATGAACCCACAATTGGGTTAGATGCTAACATGCAGCGCGTCGTCCGTGAATTTATCTTGCACTATAATCAGACACACAAAGCAACAATTCTCCTAACTTCTCATTACATGGCGGATGTGGAAGCACTTGCACGACGTGTCATTATCATCAATTCGGGAGAGATCGTCTACGATGGACAGCTGTCGCATTTAATTGCAAAGCGTTCTCCCAAAAAGATTGTAAAGGCTAGTCTTTCAGGTCCGATCAATCCAGAGCTGAGTTCGTTACCCGGCTTACTGTTCTATGATGGTCACGATATTGAACTAGTGGTAGAGCGTGACGCATTATCTTCTGCAATGGCAAGGTTGATGTCGGAACAGGTCGTTCTTGATATCTCGATCCATGATGAGCCGATAGATCGTGTGCTAGCGGGATATTTATCTTCAAGTGGTGAGCCTAATGTTCAAATATTTTAAGCGGACCCTACAGTTATGGAGGGTGCTCATTGGTCAATCTTTCTCTCAGGCTATTGCATATCGAGCACAGTCGATGGTTTGGATGATAGGTGGTGTGATGCCTATCTCTGTGATGTTAGTTTGGTTTAATCTGGCAGATGGAGGAGCCATCGGCGGTTATACACCCAGCGATTTCGCGGTTTATTTCCTTTCCATTTACTTGGTGCGTCAATTAACGTCCATTTGGGTAATGCAGCGCTTGGATCGTGATATTCGCCGAGGTGAACTTTCTATGCTACTGCTGCGCCCTGTGTCTCCCCTCTATTGCTATATCGCGGATCATGTGGGACAGATGATTGTTCGAGGACCGATTATATTAGTGGTTTTTATTTCTGGTGTTGTTTTGACTGGTAATTTACAACGCTTAGATATCTGGAACTTTTTGGTTTTTTTACCTTCACTCATGCTTGCCTGGATTATCATTTTTCATCTTTATTATTGTCTGGGTTTGCTGGCCTTTTGGATTAATAACGCAATGGCATTTGACCCATTGCTTTGGGCGCTTTATACGATACTTGGGGGATCACTTATTCCTCTTGATTTATATCCGCCTGGTATCGCAGGGTTATTGAAAGTCTTGCCTTTTGCATCGGCAATGGATTTCCCGGTGCAAATAATATTAGGGAAACTAAATCATGACGAATTATTGACTGGTTTCTTGATACAGTTATTCTGGGTTATAGTATTCATGTTAATTCGTACTTTGCTATGGTCGATAGGATTAAAAAAATATACGGCTTCAGGAGCTTAACTAAATGCGGTACGGTTTACTATTGTTGGTCTTGATAAGAAATTCTTTCGTTTTAGAACTTGAATTTCGACTCAATGCTTTGGTCAATTTGATCAATTCTTTCCTTGCCTGCCTGTTGGCTTTACTTGTTTTGACTGGATTCTTCGGTCAAGTATCCCAAGTCGGGGGATGGAGTTTCAATCAAATGGTTGCTCTGCTGGGTGTGACTCTCATTGTGGAGTCATTGATTGATAGTTGGTTGTTTCCAAGTATCCATTCTCTCTCGGAATATATTAGGAGAGGTGACTTAGATTTTATGCTTATTCGCCCAGTTGACCATCAGTTCTTTATCACATTTCATCGTTTTAATGTGTGGGACAGTGCGAATTTTATCGTTGGTTATATTGTTGTGCTGTTCGCGATGTTTCAACAGGATGCTTTGATATTTTCAAACTTCGTGCAATTCAACTTAACACTATTATTGGGTGCATGCATTTTCTATTCTCTGTTTATGTGCTCAAACCTTATTGCCTTTTGGTTCACTAAAGTTTCTGATGTGTGGATCATTTGTTATTCTCTGATGGATATGGGCCGGTTTCCCGTTAGTGCTTATCCTGGTGCTATGCGGTTTGTGCTGAGTTTTATATTACCGGTTGCTTTCGTAAGTAATGTACCTGTGCAAGCGGCCTTGGGTATTCTTAATTTCGACACGTTGGCTATGGCATTTGTGTATGCGTCAGGAGCATTATTATTAACTCGATACCTCTGGCTCAAAGCTCTTTCAAAATATAGTAGTGCGAGCAGCTGAGGGTATTTTCTACCCCAATGTTTTATATGGGCGATTATTCAGTTTATTCATGACAAATCTCATTTCCTGTTCTGTCACTGATGAAAGGTCTGTTCTCTTTGGAAAATATTACGGATGGTCTCCTTTTTTCTGTGGTCACCCATTGGCGTTGATGATGATATTGTTCAGTTACTATTGACCTAAGTATCGTTGGAAAAAGGCTAAAAGCAAGTCCGAATCTCCTGATTGAAAATGGGCAAACATACTGTAAATACTATGGTAATCTCTCTGGTAACCAGAGTGTTCAGAATCGCTTTTGTGAAAATAATACGGGGTTCGTTTTCTTACTAGATTTCGATTGGAAAATGAGTTACTGAGAAGGTAATGTTGATTTTGGCTATGTCTTTTTATTCTTATACCATGAAATAAAAAGATTCAGGGTTCCTCCCCAAAAAACACCATCAAGAAGACCACTTACCAAGCCGAATAGCAAATTATAATGTAATGAATGCAGCAACATTGGAGAAAGACTTAATAAAGCCGTCATAATAAATTTACTTATAAAAGTAATTATTATCACTATCAATGTCAAAGGTGTACCTGAACGGATAATTAAGGTGCTGCCAGGTTTTTCTCTTAATCGTGGCTGTGATCTCCATAGTATCCAACCAATAGTAATGCCGAAAACCAGACCTATTCCCATCATAATGAGTGATAAATCTGGGAAGTGTGTTTCTGTGATAATGCTATGTGCTCCCCAGATTAAAAATACGGTAGGCAGCAAGAAAATACGTTCTATACGCATTTCACGATCCGAGAGAGCTTTAATGCCTCTCATGACAAGAAACACAAGTAGAATCCAGACCCATATAGGCGTGTCTTTTATAATAGTGACGTATTGTGACATGTTATTACCTCGCTAGTCTTTTCGTATGGAAAATTTATCATTCAGGTGGTTTGGCTTTTTTTCTATAATAATTTCTCATTATTTATGGTAAGTGTTTAGATACAAGTATGGTGAAAATCAATAATGCTTAAAGATAGTAAACGATAATGTATCTTTAATACTAGAATGTAACCTATGATTCCATTTATTACAAAAGCAAAATTTTAGAAGAGCGGTCAGTTGCTATAGTTGACATTTTTCCCACTACAGGAAAATACACTATGGCCTATAAACAACTGACCGAAAGAAAGATACCCGATTTTCAGCTTAAAAAAGCGGGTTTTTCACAACGTTTCATTGTCTCATCATTAATTATCCTTATAAAAAGTGGTATTTATCGCTAAACCCATCTGTGTGATAAAAGCTTTAATCTCTCTGTATTAAAGCTTTTAAATGTTCATAGCAGATTAGGTAAATGTAAAATGGATGGAAGGATAGTATTGTCTAAAATGTATTTAAAACCCTTAACTGGCGGATAGCTGAATTAATGACAGATAAAAAGGCATTTACGATCATTAAAAAAGGAACATGCAAGTAAGAAGAGAACCATATTCCTATTTTGCTATTTTTATTATTTTTTTAATTAAATATTCATTTAAACAAATGGTTTTCGTCAAACAATTGTTGTGAACCTAATGGCTATTTTTATTAAATTGATACTCAGGTTTTCTCGTTTTTTCTTTTATTTTATTTGAATTTTTAGGTTTAAAATAAAAAAGCAACAGATATATAATGGTATTAAAATCAAAGCCTATTTCTTTAATGGTTCTTAATGTTTTTAAACTTATCTATTTTTTTCTGTTAATCTGGTTAATATAAGGCTTCCTTGCCTTCTTTAATGGACGTAGGAACTGTTATTAGTTTCTGAAATTTTTAATATGCAGTGGGTGTATTTTTTTAGGCAATTAAAGAGGATGGTTTCTCCTTACTGATAAAAATACTACGGTAAGAGGAATAATAGCTAGCTAAAAGTATTGGCATAGAGATTAGAAAACCTAAACCGAAAGTTAGCACCGAGATTATGATAATGACCGTCGAGATAATAAAGAATAATAAGCCGGGCAATAAATTCTTTTTTACTGCTTTCAGGCTCATTGATATGGCTGCTCCCAATTTTAAATTATGGATAACGATCAGTGCGGGTGCAAACCATGTTAAAGCGGTAGCAATAATGTAAGAAATCATCAAAGCAAAGACGCTAAAAAATAGTGTAGGTGAGCTGTATTCAATTATTTTGAATGAAACATCCCTATTGAACAGTATGGCAAATAGGATATCAGTTATTGCTTCTCCGTCGATAATGAACATTGCAATAATGCCAAGGAATGTAATTCCAAACGATAAAGCACCAACGCCAAGTAGTGACGCAAAATTTTTCTGAAATCCGCTAAAGAACAGTCCGAGTTCGAATTTTCCGGTGGTTCTCTGTTGTTCACACGCGGCAATAATACCACCGATAAATACTGAGTTAAAAATCCTAACAAATACTCCAAGAAAAGGAATAAACTGAAAACCAGCTACAAATATAAGATAGATAATGCAGAGTAGTATCCACATCCCCCAATTACTCAGGGCGGGATTCTACTTTGCGTAAAAATTATACATTTCGCAGATATTGATAATTTCTCACATTCAATACGATTTTATTGATAGGTTTTGATATCTGGCATGAACATTTATTGAGCTAGTAGAGGGT
>NZ_LJCS01000073.1:0-17682 GCF_001280945.1 Photorhabdus heterorhabditis
AGTCTAAATTAATCACCGATAAAAATAAATTTGTGATTGATATTCTTGTTAGTTAATTCGTCATTTTTAAATAAACTTAAAAACCGCATTTTCTATCTACTTAAAAAACTTTAATCATTTCTATTTTACCTTTAATGATTAAAGCTTTTACCTGTTTCTTCGTGATACGCTTACCCTTTTTCCAGATTTTAAAACCATTCTGATTTTTCCTCAGGACAATAGTAAAAACAAAAAAACCGCGGGATACATCTATCCGCACGGCTTGACTTGAAAAGGCAGTTAATCATTAAGTACCAATTAAAGAACTCACATTTTCACCAGTAATCTGAGTCAATAACGCTTAATGATGACTAACCAATTAAACCTGATACATTTTGCATAAATAGCGGGAAACAGCATCATCCGCATTTGAGCCAATCACATCCATATCTGGCAGGATATCTTTCAAGCGCTGGTGAGCGTCCCGCATAATACATCCCTTACCTGCCGCCATTAGCATTTCCAGATCATTCATCCCATCACCAAAAGCTATGCAATCACTTAGTTTATAACCTATAGATTTAGCAACCTGCTCAAGTGCATGACCTTTGGAAACACCACCAGCCATAACCTCCAGACAATTACGCAATGAAAAACTCACATTTACTCTGTCACCCCAACGTGCGTTAATTGCCTCCTCCAAAGTGATCAATAAATCATGATCTTCACAGGTAAAGTAAACTTTGCACACCCCATCAGTCTTAAAACTATCACGCTCAAAAAGCTGATAATGGAATACTGACTCCTGGAAAAATTCTTCCTGCTCAGGGCTTTCACGATTTATATACCAGTCGTCATTACAGTAATAATTCGTCAGAATATTGGGATTATCAAACTCCATTAAACATAAGTCATGCACAATATCAGGATCAACGTTGTGGCTGAAAACCAGTTCACCCGCAGTGTTGTGTACCCGGGCACCATTGGAAGTAATCATATAGGCATCAATACCAAGACTGTCACGGATTTGCGCAACATCCACATGATGACGGCCAGTAGCAAAAATAAAATGAATGCCTTTGTTTGTCAGTAAATTAAGTGTTTCCTTGGTGTAAGAAGTTAATTTGTGATCAGGAGACAGCAAAGTGCCATCTAAATCTGAAGCAACAATGTGATACATAGTTATGGTTCCTAAATTAAATCAATTTTGATCAAAAAAATCACAAATGGCGTTGAGTGCCTGGCTACGTAATTTATCTTTTTCAAACAGGATTTCATGATGTGCCCCTTGTATAATCAAAGGTAGCTGCTCTTGAACAAGAATCTCTTTTTTCTGACGTGATTTACAAAAAGCCCGTAGTTTCTGATTATTAATGACCTTATCTTCACTGGCTTTTAAAACCATCAGTGGTGTCTCAATTTTTCCTGCTTTTTCTATCAGCATGTCGCCAACTAACATACTTTCCCGCATCCAATGATATGTCGGGCCACCGATACGTAATTCTGGGTCATCCGCGTAATAACGAAGGTAGCGGCAATAACGTTCCTGGCTATGTGTCAGAAGGTTGATCAAATAAGGCAACGGGCGCCATTTCCCGGTTAATACGGCGTAATTGTTGCGTATATCCGGGTGCTTTTCTGCCCGGTTTACCAGAAAGGTTGCCAACCAACGTGGCATGGGTAAGTTAATACCAAACATTGGAGCGCACAGGGCCGCTGCATCAAAAACCTGGCTATGACGTAATAAAAATCCCCCTAATATTGCCGCCCCCATGGAATGAGCCAGCGCATAACAGTGGGAATAGTGACGAGGAATAATTTCTCTTTCTATAAACGTTTCAACATCATCAATATAGTCATTGAATTTTTCTACATGCCCTTTTTGCGGATCTTCAAGCATCCTGCTGGATCGCCCCTGCCCACGATGATCAATAATAAAAACATCGTAACCTAAGTGATAGAAATCAAATGCCACTTCCGGGTATTTGACATAACTTTCACTTCGGCCAGGCAAGATAACAACCGCTCTATGATTCTTTGTGGTTGTACAAAAACGGACATAGCGTATCAGCACATTATCAATACCAATAAACTCATGTTCTTCTCTGGTTTGCCAGAAATCTAGCAGAGGCCCGCTAGCAAAAGCAGAGAACTGTATCTCACGATTGAGCCAGCTTTCTTTCAATCTTTCGGGCATCATAAATTATCCTCAAGCTATTCGAATTCCTCCAAATGTTCATGGATCAAAGCCATAAAGACATCACCAAAACGTTCAAGTTTTCGTTGCCCTACTCCGTTAATTAATAACATTTCATCCGCTGTGACCGGGCATTGCTCTGACATTTCAATCAAGGTGACATCGTTAAATACAACAAAGGGAGGGATATTATTTTCGTCAGCAATCGATTTTCGCAATTTACGCAGCTTAGCAAACAGCTTGCGATCGTAATTACCACTATACGATTTACTTTGCTGACTGCGCCCTTTCAGGCTCTGTATTCGGGGAACAGCCAGTTTTAGCGGAACTTCACCACGCAATACTGGCCGCGCAGCTGCTGTTAATTGTAATGCAGAATAATTGGTGATGTTTTGACTAATAAAGCCTAAGTGAATAAGTTGCCGCAATACACTGATCCAATACTCCTGGCTTTGTTCTTTACCGATACCATAAACGGGCAAACGGTCATGCCCCATATCACGGATACGCTGATTATTCGCACCTCTGAGCACTTCAACGATATAACCGATACCAAAGCGCTGACCAACCCGGTAAACACAAGAAAGCGCTTTTTGTGCATCCACCAGACCATCATAATTTTTAGGTGGATCAAGGCAAATATCACAGTTGCCGCAAAGGTTTTGCTTATTTTCACCAAAATAATTCAGCAATACCAGACGGCGGCAAGTTTGTGCTTCGGCAAAAGCGCCCATTGCATTAAGTTTATGCCGTTCAATATCCTGTTGCGTGCCAACAGGTTTTTCTTCCAAACAACGGCGAAGCCATACCATATCAGCCGGATCATAGAATAATACCGCTTCCGCAGGTAGGCCATCACGTCCGGCACGCCCTGTCTCCTGATAATAGGATTCAATATTACGTGGAATATTAAAATGAACCACAAACCTGACATTGGGTTTATTAATTCCCATACCAAACGCGACTGTTGCCACAACAACCTGCAAATCATCACGTTGAAATGCATCCTGTACCCGAGCACGTTGGCTGTTATCTAACCCGGCATGATATGGTGCAACACTTAAGCCACGTTTTTGTAAGCGCTCTGACGTTTCTTCAACTTTGCTGCGGCTGTTGCAATAAATGATGCCACTTTTACCTTTTTGAGCGCGGATAAATAACCATAATTGATCTAATGGCTTGTATTTTTCTATCAAGGTATAACGAATATTCGGACGATCAAAACTGCTGATATGAATAAGCGGATTATTAAGATTTAGTAGACGGACAATATCATTGCGGGTAGTTTCGTCAGCGGTCGCAGTCAACGCAATGACCGGTAATGTTGGAAACCGTTGCCTGAGCTGCCCCAACGCCCGGTATTCAGGCCGAAAATCATGGCCCCACTGTGAAATACAATGTGCTTCATCCACCGCCAGCATAGCCGGTTGCCATTCCAGAAGTTGCTCAAGGAAGTTATCCATCATCAAGCGTTCAGGAGCGATATACAGCAATTTGATCATTCCCTGACGACAACGCCGGATCACATCAATCTGCTGTTCGCGAGCCTGAGTTGAATTCAGGCAATCAGCCGCAACACCATTTGCCTGCAATTGATCCACCTGATCTTTCATCAAAGAGATCAATGGGGAAACAACCAACGTGATCCCATCCTGTACCAGTGCCGGGATTTGGTAACACAACGATTTACCACCACCCGTCGGCATAATGACCAAACAGTCACGCCCTTCAAGAATGGTATTAATGACTTGTTGCTGACCAGACCGAAATTGCTGATAACCAAAGGTTTCCCGCAATACCTGCTCTGTCAGTGATATCGTATTGATGACTTCTGCGGTAGACACGCTTTTCCTCAACCATTAAAAAATCACAGACATTATTCAATAAACGTCTGGGCATTATGCTATCTCACTCTTGGAATAATTACAGCATGTCATTGAACAATCAGTCCGATACCAACACAATCTGGACAAATCTTTGACTATTTCCTTTCCCCAAAGTTAATCAGTTGACCTCAATACTTTTAAATGTGAAATAGTCTATTTTCAGTCAGTTAAACCCAATATCTGGGTTTCTATCTGCTTCAATTTGCTATGGTGACATCCAATCATATTATTTAGTAATTTGATTTTTTTCAGGTGATTACTCTATATTCCCGGTAAACTGGCAAGGTTAGCAACAAAAGCATAATATTAACAATTAATTAACTATATAAAGTAATGTTAATAACACATACCTTAATTTGGGATTAAATTAAATGCCTACAACTGAAATAACCCTAGAGGAAGCCCGCCAACTGATTGGGGATGCTTTTGTTCATCATATGCCATTTAACCAGTTATTAGGGCTTGAATTACTTCGATTTGAACAGGATTATGCAGAAATACAGTTCCATAATCAGAGTAAACTGGTGGGTAATATCGCGCAGAAGATTTTGCATGGTGGTGTGATTGCCTCAGTATTGGATGTATGTGCCGGATTGGTCTGCATCGGTAATACGTTAAGCCGCCTGACACCTATTTCACGAGAAGAATTAGAAAAGCGATTATCAACAATGGGAACTATCGATTTGCGGGTGGATTATCTACGCCCCGGCAGAGGTGAGGTATTTACTGCCACCAGCAGCATTATCCGTAGTGGAAATAAAGTTTCTGTTGCCAGAGCTGAACTCCATAATGAGCAGAGATCCCATATTGCCGGCGCAACGGCAGCTTATCTGGTTGGCTAATCATATAATTTTAACTCTTTAATCCATTGCGTAATATTCAGCCCGGTGACATATTATTTCCATGTTAACGGGCTAACAGCTCATTACACTTTTTCCACCTTATATTTATATCAGGACAATATGAACAAACCACAAACCACCAAAGGAGTTTTATACGCCTTCGGAGCCTGTTTTATCTGGGGAATTGCTCCAGTTTATTTCAAACATATTCAGCAAGTACCTGCTGACGAAATTTTGACCCATCGTGTCATATGGTCATTTTTCTTTATGTTGTTGCTGGTAACATTAACTCGCCACTGGTCACAGGTAGCCAAAGTTTTTCATCAACCTAAAAAAGTGTTATTGCTGGCCGTGACTGCTACTGTGGTTGCCTGTAACTGGCTGATTTACATCTGGGCGGTAAACCACGGTCATATGTTGGAGGCTAGTTTAGGTTATTTTATTAGCCCACTGGTTAACGTTTTATTTGGTATGTTGTTTTTGAGTGAACGTTTCCGTCGAATGCAATGGACTGCTGTTATTTTGGCTTTTACCGGCGTGTTAATCCAGCTATGGCAATTTGGTTCTATACCAGTTATTGGGTTAAGTTTAGCGGTCACTTTTGCCTTGTATGCCCTGCTTCGGAAGAAGATGAATGTTGATGCGCAAACAGGCATGACGATTGAAACACTGTGGTTACTGCCGGTTGCGGCCATTTACCTGTTTGGTTTTGCCAACAGCTCAACCAGTGATTTAAGTACCAACTCTACGACACTTAATTTATGGCTGATTTCTGCGGGCATTATCACTACTGTACCATTACTGTTATTCACAGAAGCTGCTGCTCATCTGCGTCTATCTACGCTTGGATTCTTCCAGTATGTCGGCCCAACATTGATGTTCTTGCTGGCAACCTTGGTTTACGATGAACAAATAGGCACTGACCGGCTGATTACTTTCGGCTTTATCTGGGCTGCATTGGTGCTATTTACACTGGATGCCGTATATACGCAGCGTAAATTGCAGAGATAACAAAAATAATGAAAATAACCATCAGATTAGCCAAAACAACAGAACAAATTACCCTTGAAGCACTCCAGTTACGTGCCTCTTTGATGTGGGAAGATGATTGCAAGTTATTATTAGCAAATCCTCACATGATAGAACTCCCTACAGAATATATTGCAGCAGGATATATTTATATTGCGGAACAAGCTGGCGTAATTCTAGGGTTCAGTGTTGTATTGCCACAATCTGATGGAAATTCAGAACTTGATGGATTATTTATTGAACCGGCTTTTTGGCATCAGGGTATTAGCAAGCAATTGGTATAGACAGCATTGAATAATGTTCATACAAAAGGAGGAACATCATTGCGAGTTCTGGCTAATCCTCAAGCCGAAGGGTTTTATATTGCTCTTAGCTTTGAACGTTTAGGAAAAGAATACACTCAATTAGGGACAGCAATTTGTATGATTAAGTACATATGATAAAAAAATCACAGGACATAGTTGCAATACAATCATGTTCTTTAAAATTAATGTCTTATATCATCACATTCACTCTATTTTTAATAATTATACCTGTTATCTTTCAAGTTGCCTCTTTGTTGGCTGCACTCACTCACCCCAGTCACATCGTTCTCTATGACATAGTTATCTATGCTCCCGGGGATTCGCTCCCTTGCCGTCGCGATCCATCTTGGAGTTTTTAACACCTGAAAATGGTCGTTAATTCTAGACATCAGTGAGTCCGCTATATCAGGTAGCGTTGTGGTGAAAAATTTGAAGACTTTGTCTCGAAATTCATGTTTATCAGCGAAATAACGGTTATTTCGAACCTGTTCATTCATGACCTTCCATAATCGCTCTATCGGATTTAAATTTGGGCTATAGGGAGGAAGGTAATGTCACTCAATATTGCTCACATAAGCCCACTCCTTCACAAGATGAGCTTTGTTGTAACCCGCCCCATCCACAATAAGATGAATTTTTTGATGATAGTCAGGATAAGACTTTCTTATTTCATTGAAAAAATAGCAAATGTTGTCATCATTGATGGTTTGATATTCTTGGAATGCTAAAAGTAATATTCCAGAGCTGAGCAACATAGGTCACGATTTCATGTGGGTGATGGAAAAGATGTTGAGATAAGTGGTTGATTAAAAAATCAGTTTGCTTTAGAGAAAGTCAACTATCAGCCCCCATTATCAGATTTAAGTTTACCTTGATTAAGGTAATCACTGATATGGCGGTCAACAATGGTCTGATGGAGTCGCAATGCTTGGGCTATCATCACAGCACTCCACCCTTCAGAGGCCAGAAGGATAGCTTTTATTCTGTCTCGCACTTGACCATCACGAGTTGTGTCGTGAAGACGCTCAAGTTTGATTTTTTGTTCTGATGTAATAAATATTTTCATAGCGAGGATAATGATCTCCATTTCGTATAAAATCAAGCATCTTCAATGATCACGGGTATATACCGGATCGATAGCAGGCTGGCCATGATTATGGCAATACAAAAGAGCAACTGATTCGAGGATAAATTCGAAATCAATGGCGGCAAGCTCTGTTCGGTGAACGGAACTAGATTAAAACAAAATGCCGGATAAAAAAACCAGCATTTTGTCGGTAATCTGTAATTAAACTAAAGCCAATTCTTCCGCTTAAAATAGAGATACGGTGCAAGACCAGCCGCAATCATTAAACCAATTGCGCCTGGATAACCAAATGTCCAGTGTAGCTCTGGCATAAATTCAAAGTTCATACCGTAACTGGAAGCCACCAACGTTGGTGGCAAAAATACCACAGAGACAACTGAGAAGATTTTGATAATCCGGCTCTGTTCTATATTGATAAAACCCATTGCTGCCTGCATCAGGAAGTTAACTTTTTGGAACAAGGATTCATTATGTGGCAACAAGGATTCGATATCCCGCAGTATTTCACGGGCTTGCTCAAGCTGATCAGCCGGTAAACGGGCACGTCGCACCAAAAAGTTAAGCGCACGCTGAGTATCCATAAGGCACAAACGAACCTTCCAACCAATATCTTCCTGCTCAGCAAGACTGGACAAGGCAATATCAAACTCATCCCCCTGTTTCCCTTCCATAATGACCCGGCTCAGGGATTCCAGCACGCTATAAATATTTTCGATAACATCAGCCAGCTGTTCGATTTTTGTTTCAAACAAATCCATCAGCACTTCATAAGCATTACCATCAACTAATATCTGATTACGAGCACGCATACGGTACAATCGGAATGCAGGGAGCTCACGCTCTCGCAATGTATAGAGACGACCATCACGAATAGTAAATGCAACTGTTGCGTTGCCTGCATGGTCTTCTGCGTCTTCAAAGTAAAAAAATGAGTGGACGTGTATTCCGTCTTCATCTTCAAAAAAACGCGCCGATGCCTCAATATCATCCAATTCCGGTCGAGTTGCCAAAATTTGGCCTAATTCATTTTGAACATGAAGCCTATCTTGTTCTTCCGGCTCGACCAAATCTACCCACAAGGAATCGGATAACTTTTCTCCCTCTTCTAATTCAAGACGGAGCAGGCGATTATTCTCTAACTTAAATGCGCTCAGCATGTATCATAAGTCTCCTTTACTCCCTACATGATCGTAAGGCGCGAATGTTACGCTTAGAAGAAAAAGCGTGTCAACATTCAACCTGGATATTATTTTCAGACCGTTTCAAGCCTGGCATAAGCAGCTACCAACCACTTAATCCCTTCGCCCTGAAACGCGATTTGCAACCGGCTGTGTTCACCATCACCCTCCATATTAACAATGGTTCCTTCACCAAATTTAGGGTGACGAACACGTTGTCCGAGAGTATAACCACTATCATTGGAACTTATTGGCGTACCTAACCGACGATGGCTGACTGGACGAGAGACTGTCGCACGTAACCGAACCTCTTCAATACATTCTGGTGGCAGCTCCCCAATAAAACGGGATGGCCGATGATAAACTTCTTTACCATATAAACGGCGGCTTTCTGCATAAGTGATTGTCAATTTTTCCATTGCTCGTGTCAGGCCCACATAAGCCAGACGACGCTCTTCTTCCAAACGTCCACCTTCTTCAATCGACATCTGGCTTGGGAACATACCTTCTTCCATACCAACAATAAATACCTGTGGGAACTCTAACCCTTTAGCCGAATGTAATGTCATCAGTTGCACTGAATCCTGATAGGCATCTGCCTGACTTTCTCCTGATTCCAGCGCTGCATGGGAAAGAAATGCCTGCAATGGCATCAAATTTTCATCCTCACCTTGATAACTGAATTGGCGGGTTGCAGTGACAAGCTCCTCAAGGTTCTCTATACGCGCCTGGGCTTTTTCACCTTTTTCCTGCTGATACATCGCTCGCAGGCCAGAATCACGAATAACCCTGTCAGTCTGAACATGCAATGGCATATCTTCCGTTTCTGACGATAACGCCTCTATCAGTTCAATAAAGCGCTGTAAGGAAGAGGCTGCACGCCCGGCCAGTACTTTCTCCTGAAGCAAAGTTTGACAACTGTCCCACAAAGTTTCCTGTCGTTCACGGGCAGACTGGCGGACAATATCCAACGTTCTGTCGCCAATACCACGGGTAGGCGTATTCACCACGCGTTCAAACGCCGCGTCATCATTGCGGTTAGCAATTAAACGTAAGTAAGCCAGTGCATCTTTAATTTCCTGACGTTCAAAGAACCGCTGACCACCATAAATACGGTACGGCATTGATGCCTGTAATAACGCTTCTTCCAACACACGGGATTGGGCATTGCTGCGGTAAAGTATGGCACAGTTTTTCAACGCGCCCCCGTTTTCGAGCCAGCTTTTAATCCGGCTGACTACATAACGAGCTTCATCCAATTCATTAAATGCACAATAAAGGGAAATGGGTTCACCCTCTATACCATCAGTCCACAGATTCTTACCCAAACGATCACTGTTATTGGCAATCAGTGTATTTGCAACTTTCAGAATATTACTGGTAGAACGGTAGTTCTGCTCCAAACGGATAGTTTCAGCGCCAGAAAAATCTTTCAGAAAACGCTGAATATTCTCAACCTGAGCCCCACGCCAGCCATAAATAGATTGATCATCGTCCCCGACAATCATCACTTTTCCCGTTTCCCCCGCCAGCAAATGAATCCAAGCATATTGAATACTGTTAGTATCCTGAAACTCATCTACTAAAATATTAGTAAAGCGACCACGGTAGTGTTGCAAGATCTGCGGTTTATTCAGCCAGAGTTCATGGGCCCGTAGTAGAAGCTCGGCAAAATCTACCAGCCCGGCCCGATCACAAGCCTCCTGATAAGCTTGATAAACTTTCTGCCATGTCATCTCAACAGGGTTGCCATAACTTTCAATATTCTGTGGCCGCAACCCTTCATCTTTTTTGCCGTTGATGTACCACATCCCCTGACGTGCCGGCCATTGTTTATCACCCAAATTCATCGCTTTGATAATACGTTTAAGCAAACGGTGCTGATCTTCGCTGTCAAGAATCTGAAAATCCTGTGGCAGATTGGCATCCAGATGATGTGCCCGTAACAATCGATGAGCCAAACCATGGAATGTACCAATCCACATGCCCCCTTGACTGGTACCGATCAAGTTTTCAATCCGGTGACGCATCTCTGCGGCAGCCTTATTGGTAAAAGTCACTGCCATAATGGAAAATGGTGAAGCATTCTCCACTGATAATAACCAAGCAATCCGGTGTACCAGAACCCGGGTTTTACCACTCCCTGCTCCGGCCAGTACCAACATGTTTGTCCGCGGAGCCGCTACAGCTTCCCGTTGTTTGTCATTCAGACTTTCGAGCAGATAGGAGACGTCCATAATTACCATCAGTTGATTAGACAGCAACCAAAGGATGCTGTGTTTTTATACAGAATAATTTCTTGATTATATCAATGCTGTCAAAGAAGCCAAATCGGAAATCTCAATGTGCGGCAGCAGGCGACTTTCAGCTACCTGCAATAATTTTTTATTTTCTGTATTAATCCAGCAAGCTTGCATACCACTACGAACTGCCCCTTCCACATCGGTATTCAGGTCATCACCGACGTGCAAAATTCTCCCAAGCGGTAAACTCAAACGATCTGCTGCCAAACGATACATATCACTGTAAGGTTTTGAGCGCCCATCAGGGCCAGCTTTCAACACAAATTTAAAATAACGAGCAAGGCCACAAGCCGCTGGTTCTGCATTACCATTCGTAATAGCTACCAATGGCATCCGTTCAGCAAGTATAGCCAGGGTTTTATGTGTTGCTTCAGGCACATCAATCTGACTGCGCCAGTGTGCGAAATGGGCCGTAATCTCATCTGCCCCCCGACAAGCATCTTCACGGCTAAAACCGTAATGACAAAACATCAGCTCCGCAGACTGCCAACGCAATAAAGTCATGTCATGATAAATGTCAGGATGTTGCTCAAGTATCACTTTACGGAAAACTCTCAGATCCTGATGATCAAGGTGACTAAATTTAGGAGAATATTGCCGCACAAAATTCAGTACTTCTTCTTCTGCCTTATCTAACACTGGGCGATTATCGTAAAGTGTGTCATCCAGATCAAATGTCATTGCTGAGACTGGCGCAAGAGGCCGATAAAAATGCATCACGATTTCCCTCGTTTGGCTCTGGGATGAGCGACATCATACACTTTTGTCAAATGCTGGAAATCCAAGTGGGTATAAACTTGCGTAGTAGACAAGCTGGCATGACCAAGCAGCTCCTGAACCGCACGCAAATCACCACTGGATTCTAGAATATGAGTGGCAAAAGAGTGACGCAATTTATGAGGATGGATATGAGTATTTATCCCTTGGCGTATGCCCCACTGCGCAAATCGCTGCTGTACATTCCGGGTTGATATCCGCCGCCCCCTATTTGAGATAAAAACAGCATTATCCCCCGGTTCGAACAATTCTCGCATCTCCAGCCAGCGATTCAGCCATTCAATCGCAGTCCGTCCCACAGGAACCTTCCGCTCTTTACTCCCTTTACCTAAAACCCATACCTCTCCACTTTCAAGATCCAGATGTTGACAATCAAGACTAACCAGCTCCGATAAACGCAACCCTGCACCATACATCACTTCCAACATAGTCCGGTCACGCACTGATAATGGATCATTGAAATTGATATTGAGTAATTGGTCGACTTCATCCACATCAATATTTTTCGGCAGGTGGCGCTTAGTTCCCGGGGTACTCACGGCTTTACCCGGGTTAACGGCAATCACGCCCTGAGTAACCAACCAATCAAGGAAACTGCGCAAGGAAGATAAGCGCAAAGACAAGTTAGCTGACTGTAAACCAGCGCGGCGACTACGTGTTACTAACATTCTCACTTTGGCAGGATCAAGATCTTCCCATTGTCTAACATTTATTGCTAAAACCATCTCAGCCAGCGCAGAAAGATGACGACGGTAATTAATGATAGTCACCGGGCTTAGCCGACGCTCTACCCTGAGATACCGCAGAAATGCCTCAACCGGCTCCAGTAATAGATCGATTTCTTGCGTCATATCCGTTTAATCCATCGAGACAGTATATCCGGCAATAACTTAGCCAGATGATCAAGCATATCCGTTCCCATGCCCTCCTGATAATGCTGATGATTTCGGCTGTTAAATATTACCACTCCCAACTCTCCCCTAGTGCCCAGTAGAGATACAGCAACTGAACCTACATGACGAACCTGTGGCAATAACAATAAAATTTCCGGCCCGTTCAGCATACCGAGGTAGTGGTTATTATTACCAAAACGCTGAATACGGATTGGTTCGAAAGCATTACGGGAAAGCGCTAAACCAGGCGCATTAAACGGTGCTCCAATATGCCATTTATCACTAAACAGACGGATAGTTGCACTATTTAGCCCCAGATTTTTCGCCCATGAACTCAACCGACCAAGCATATCCTGTAAACTTTCTGCCGCAGACAAATCAACAAGTAATTTAAACAATTGCTCAAACAACCGTTCATTCACTTTGGCCTGCTCCATTAACAGGGTTATCTCTTCTTCCAGATAAGTAGTGCGTGTTCTCTGACGGCTCATATACCATTCAACCAAAGAAATAGCTTCTCTTACCGGGTGAGGAACCTGTAGCTGTTCAATAGCACGTGCATTGCGGATAAAGAAGTTGGGGTTTTCCAACAAATATTCCACAACCGCCTGATCATTAAGTGTACCACTGATGCTTAACGGCTTTTCTTTTTTCTCCATCTTCCGACGCCCCACGGTTCAAAACAGAATCGATTACAAATGAATTGTGCCATCATAAACATGTGTCGCCGGTCCAGTCATATAGAGGGGAGTTCCCGGCCCTGCCCAGCAAATAAACAGCGAGCCTCCAGGCAAATCTACCCGAACATGACTGTCGAGTAGTTGTTGCTGAATGCCGACTGCCACCGCAGCACAAGCACCGCTACCACAAGCTTGAGTTTCCCCAACTCCACGTTCATAAACCCGTAAACGGATATGACCACGATTTAAAACTTGCATGAAACCAATATTAGCCCGTTCAGGAAATCTTTCGTGGCTTTCCAGTGCTGGCCCCAGAATTTCCACTTCGGCAGTCTCCACGTCTGCTACCTGAATCACGCAATGGGGATTCCCCATAGAAACAACACTGCAAAGAACCGTTTTCTCTATCACCCTTAAAATATAGGTTTTTTCTGCTCTTAACGCGCGAAATGGTACATTATGGGGTTCAAATTCAGGTTCCCCCATATTAACGCAAACCTGATCATCATTAGTGATACTCAGCACCATACGCCCTGATTGGGTACTGACTTTTATCTCACGTTTATTAATCAATCCCTTAAGACGGACAAAACGGGCAAAACAACGGGCACCATTGCCACATTGTGCGACCTCACTACCATCGGAATTAAAAATGCGATAATGAAAATCCAAATCCGGATCATAAGGTGCTTCGACAATCAATAATTGATCGAAGCCAATACCCGTATTCCTGTCTGCCAGACGGCAGATCAGTTCTGGTGAGAAATAAACATTTTGGGTCACAGCATCAACGACCATAAAGTCATTACCAAGACCATGCATTTTGGAGAACTGCATATAACGCTCCACCGTAAACCGCGGTAACTACCCGGCTTATCTCGCTTATTTCTGAAAGATGCTGCCCACTTTCTGCTCTTTCTGCGCGCTATCTTCATGCACCTGAGCCGCAGTCGTCGTTTTTTCTGCCGGTGGTTGTTCTGGTGGAAAATAAAGAGGGCCTTTTAGGCCACAACCAGAAAGTGTAAATAAGGTTATGATAGCCAGAAACCCGTGTAATTTTTTCTTCATTGCATTAATGCCTGTAATTCATACGTCAATATTCTCTATAATCGCAGTTAGACCTCGAAAAGCAAATAGGAAATGAAGATGAACGACAGTGAATTTCATCAGTTAGCTGACCAACTAATGCTTTATATTGAAGAGCAACTGGATAACTATGATGGCGATGCTGATATTGACTGTGAAACCAATGGCGGTGTCATGACCCTGAGCTTTGATAACGATAGCAAAATTATTATCAACCGCCAGGAACCTTTCCATCAAATCTGGCTAGCAACTAAAAACGGGGGTTATCATTTTGACTATAAAGATGGTCAGTGGATTTGCGACCGTCGCGGCGGAGATTTCCTCACCATGCTAGCGCAGTCCATCACAGAACAAAGTGGTGAACTGTTCAGTTTTGAATGATTACCCCATACCCCGCGTGGCGGGGTAAATCAATAATGTGATACAGAACGATAAAGTTCCGGCAGCTCTTCTGCGCGATTTTCCCCATCATCAGTTACACATAAATGTGAGAAAGATGATCCGCTGAATGGAATAACCTGAACCAGGCCTCCCATTTGGACAATTTGATAAAACTGTGGCAGGTTAAAATTAATAAAACTTGATCCGTAAGTAAACCGATCATGAGATGAAGAATAAAACCGGCTGACATCGCGCACCAGTTCCTCCTTACTCCCCTCACAATGAGAGTAAATTTCTACCCGATTGGCTTCATCCAGAATATAAATATTAAAGCCTTTGCCATCTTCCGCATTTTCGAAGAAAAATTGAATGATCCCCTCACTGGCAAAACCATCAACCACCGCGGGCAAGTGTGTCTCTTTGGTATTGATTTTTACCGGCAACCCATGCAATTTGTTATTAGAAATTGCCCCATAAAATTCCACCGCATTTTCTAACTTCTGCACAGATACGTTAAGACGTTCAAAGAAAAGCCCCCAGGTCTGTCCTGCAATGCGCAACGCCTTAAAACGGCCCGGGTCCTGACGATTGCTGGACAAACGCAACTCAATACATTCAGATACGAGTTGCTGAATTCGAGTGCGGATAAGTCCACGTAAATGCTGGCTGTAACAGAACACTTCAACCGCTGCTGGTGGCGCAGCATCCTGATGCATTTTGCCCAAAATAGTTTTCAATGCTTCCAGAACAGATTGTTCACCACTAAAATGTAAAGTTCGCACTTCATTCCATGAATTACGGTAAAGCAAGTCAATACTGCCAACCAAACACTGCTGCGATTCACCAAAGCTGAATACATCAAGCTTACGAAAATCAAAATGCACGACCTGATTGGCGAACTCAGCGGTCGGATCTTTCTCCAGATTGACAATAATTGCCAAATGGCGAATCTCACATGGGCTATAAAGGGCCTTTGGCGTCGGGGCTGGCAGACGGATAGGGAAATGAACGGAAATATCGTTAATTAATTCATGCAATTTCAGCTCATCACACTGGGCTTCACCATTATGAATATGAATACAGGATTTTTCTGTCAACAAGCCGTTAAAATAGGTCCACGACACCAGTTTATTCAGATAACGGTTATATTCCAGAGGCTGATGACCAATAATTGATTCAATGGTTGGTGCCTGATTGTAGAGATACCAACCACTACGATTTGCACGCCCTTGAGGAACATAAATAAATGTTAAATTTTTTTCTGATAAGTCTGGAGAAATCTGTGGATTAACCAACGTCACCTTCCCCGGCAACGCTTCAAATGCAGCGTATAGCTTACGGGTCAGTACACCAATATCCTGTGGACTGGCACTGACACTCAGATTATTGCGGCGAGCGAAACGGATTAGGTTACGATAACTCTGCATCATGGTATCAAGCAGCTCATTATGAGCATCACGAACCTGTTCAATTTTCCATGAATTACGGTTATCCAAGATTTCCAGCCGTTCTGCATCCCACTTCCACTCATATACCAGTTGAGTCAGAACTTGGCACCGCCAGCCGTTATAACCTTTATCATCTTGATCAAGAGAGAGCTTTTCACAAACTTTTAAATAGAAGCATCGACGTATTAGATCCAAGCGAGTTGTATCATTAATTTCCGTCAGATAGCGGGTAACACGTTCAAGCATCATGCTATATGCATCAAGGCCAAAGGAGACAATTTCACCCGCGTGCAAACGCTGCTTCATCTCCATTGCCAATAACTTACCGTTGGGATATTCCCAAGAATAGGCTTCTAATAACAGGCTTTTCAATACAGCTTTATAAGGAGAGTCGATACTTTTGTACAGTTGCCATAAACTGGCGCCAAAGTATTCCTCAGCGGATAATTCGCCCAACCCACCAAGATCAAGCCACTCATTTGGAGTCAGAACACCTTGCGCATAAAGCGACAAAACATATTCATCATAATGGCTTTCTTCTTCTACTGGCACCATCTCCCATAGCAAACGCTTACCGGCCATACGTACAGCAGTACGATAAAATTCATCAAGTAACAGAATATGCTGAGTAGAACCACAATCCTCACCACCAAGGCTACCACTGGTATTATGGCGAAATCGGTTTTCATCAATAAGAAAAAAATTAACTTCGATGCCAAGCGCCGCAGCCCACTGTTCAATAAGAGTACATTTACGTTGCAGCAGAAGGCGCTCATCATTATCAAGCCATGACTGATGACATACCCAAATATCCAGATCGGAACAACAGCTTTGCCCGATTGACGAAGTACTCCCCATTGAATAGATACCCGTAATGGGAAGCTCACCATTGGCAGGCGGTTCTATAACATGATTTAATTTATTCTCTAAATCAATAAGATAAGATTTCTGTACTTCATCATGATCATGCTCGAAAAAACACACGCCATAGGGAACATTACCATTGATGTAACCTGGCATCAGCGGATGATGATAATGCAATAATACTGGCAGTAAACTGTATACCTGTTTGAATTCCGCACTCATGGCGGTAGAGGCGCGTTCTAACCTGAGTTGGTTTATCGCGTCCAGTCTCTGCTTCAGCGTTTCAATATAAAGGTACAAGACGTATCGCCCGATTGAGTTCCAGTGCCCAGATAAATCCCCTGCTTCCGGCTGATATAGCTCAATGGAATTATTTATAATGATTTTTACCAATTTATTACCGGAAACGTGATCAATTTAACACCTTGTAGATAAACCGTAAAGTCAGTAAAGCAATTGAATTGCAATATCCCCCCCAGCAAGAAACCAAGTAACACATTGTTATATATAAAAATAACAATAAAAACCACACCATTTATACTTTCTTTTATATAAGGAAATTTCCCCTATCCAGTTTTCAGGTATTGTATGTAATTCTTTGTTATTAACGACCTGATAGAAATCACCTTATTGGTTATATTTCAATTAGCGATTCTTTCTATTCAGAATTCTCCAATTACAGAAATAATTTACTAGAAAATTTAATTCACATTTAAATCAATCCAATGGCATTGACATAAAAATAAT
>NZ_LJCS01000074.1:0-17593 GCF_001280945.1 Photorhabdus heterorhabditis
TCAATGCGGCGCTCAACATCCGGCGCAAGGGCATACAGGAATTACAGGCGGCGGGACTCGTCGTTTCTGCCCATGGAGGCCAGCGTAAATCCGTCACACAGACGGTTGCGGCCTGAGAAGTGGGAAGCCTCGCCGTTTACGGCGGGGAGCAGTCACGTGAGTTTCTATTTTGTTTTATCCTGAGATTTATCTCCGGTCAATTTCTGAATATATTGGCTCACTGTATTCACAATAGGGTTATCAACCAGAGTATCGCCAATGATTGCCAGATAGTCTTTGCTGGTAACGGTATCTGGTGCCTCTTTTATTTCACACTGCTTGCCCCATTTATGCTGATTGCCACTAGCAGGTGTACCACTTAACAGCATGCTTGGGCTGACTAATTCAATATCAGCGGGAAGTGTTGGCAACATTTTTTGTAATGCACGAATGGTTGTTGGGTGAGGATGGCCGATAGCAATAGCTGAGCCATTCTTACGGGCAATAGAGATTGCCCGGTTTAACTGATAATGAGTTTCCGCCTCTGATTGTACATCGTCTAGAAAAATATTCCGGCGGATAACACGGACAGGCGTGCCTTGCGCTGCCTTTGTTACTTGGGAATTACCAATCGTTACACTATCGAGAAAATAGAGATGATAGCGGGACAGTGAATGCATAACTTTCTGCATTCCCGGCAAGCTTGAAGTCATGGCGCTGCCCATATGGTTATTCATTCCTACAGCATAAGGGACTTTTTGTATTGCTTGCTGGATGATACGGTCAATTTCTTCACTGCTCATTGTTGTCAGGAGTGTATCTGGCTCTAACCGTTGTTTACTGAGCGGTGCCATTGGTAGATGAATTAAGATTTCTCGTCTTTGCTTATGTGCTTTTTCCGCCATTTCCCTGCCATGTGGGGAATCTGGCAGAATGGCGATAGAAATCGCAACGGGCATCTGCAATATTTTGCTTTCATTATGAGGACGGTAGCCAAAGTCATCAATAACAATGGCCAGACGAGAGGCATTGGCTTGCAGACTCAAAAATAACAGAGCGATAGCAATGAATTTTGTGAACCAAAGTTGTCTCATCTGATTATCTCCCAAGCCATGGTTGTGGGTTTACAGCTCTTCCCTGACGGCGGATTTCGAAATAAAGTGCGGGTTGATTTTGGCCGCCGCTGTTACCGACCAGTGCGATAGGTTGCCCGGCACGAACTTGTTGACCAACGCTGACCAAGGCACTTTGATTATAGCCATAGAGACTCATATCGCCTTTACCGTGTTCTATAACGACGACCAGCCCATAGCCTTGCAACCAGTCAGCTAATAGTACCCGGCCATCGGATATCGCTTTGACTTCAGTACCTTCTGTGGCAGAAATCACCATACCTTTCCAGCGTAACTCACCTTGCAGGGCTTCCCCAAACCCATGTATCACTCGGCCGTGGACAGGCCAGATTGCCTGACCAGCCGGGCGTCCGAGGCCACCGGTACGCGCCATTAATGCACGTTCATCTTCAGTAGGTTTATAGCTAGAACCTCTTTGCTGTGCTTGCTTCTGTTTCGCTGCAACTTGCGCACGGACACGAGCTGCTTCTCTGGCTTCCCTTTCAGCACGAGCTTTCGCTTCTCGCTCTGCTTTGGCAATTTTATCTCTCAGACGGGTTTCATTTTGTTTTAACTCAGCAAGGTATTGCTGGTCTTTCTTCAGGGAAGATTCCAGCTCCGTTAGGGTTTTTTGCCGGGCATTGCGGGCAACTTCCATCTGCTGCTTTTGTTGCTGTTGTTCGGCCAGAATTTGTTTCTGTTCTTCTTGTTTTTGCTGCTCAAGTTTTTTCTGTTCAGTTAAATCAACGGTGGTTTGCTCAAGCTTAACAATAGTGTCTTGGCGGGCTTGATTAAGATAACTATAGTAAGCGAGGATGCGCTCACCACGTTTGCCTTCCTCACCTTTGAACATAAGTTCAAGCCCTTGATGTTGCCCCTGACGAAATGCTGCATCTAACTGGCGTGCCAGCATATCTTGTTGCAGTTTTTGCTGTTTTCTCAGTTTCTTGATATTGGCATTGAGAATAATAATTTCTTTATTCAGCTTACTGAGTTGAGTTTGGGTACTGTATAGAGAGCGACCAACTTTAGAAATTGTATTTTCTTGATCTTCCAGTTGACTTAACAACGTGCCGCGTTGTTGTTGTTGTTGTTGCACGCTCTTCTCTTTTTCTGCGATGTTTTGCTGAAGATCTTTAAGTTGGTTTTTATTGTCGGTAATCTGGTTGGCAAAGGTATTAAAACTGAAAACAGCAGACAGGAAAGCACAGAACAATAAGACATGGATTTTGTTCTGCCATAGGTTCTGATTGAGCCGATAATTACGGCTATATATTTCTTTGTTGTCAGCCATTTATATATACCTGTTATCTTTCAAGTTGCCCCTTTGTTGGCTGCACTCACTCACCCCGGTCACAGAGTTATCTATGCTCCCGGGGATTCGCTCCCTTGCCGTCGCGATGCATCTTGAAATCTATTGGGTATAGACATACCTTGCTACGATATACGCCATATTATTCCATGATGAACAATTACTTACCAGATGCTGTGTTGATTTTTTACACTTTCAGATAATGCTGTCTTAACATTGAAATTGGATAATAATAAACATATTAGCTACTTTAGCCTATTTATTGCCGAAATTCCTTATGTATTCAGTGTGGCAGAGAATATTCTGGGTATGAACTTAAAACCCACCACTTTCAAGATATTTTTATTTTTCTCGAAACTCTCCGCAAAATTTCATTGAGCTTGCGCTATTTGGCTGTAATTGACGCAACACAAAGGTATACTCTGGAACCTTAGCTATTTGTTATTAACCAACGGGAGTTTTTGCCCCCATGCTGCAAGAAATCATGCAATTTATTAACCAGAATATGATCCTTAGCCTCGCTTGGATTGCGTTGCTGGTTGCCGTTATTGTGACTACGGCGAGAGGTTTCTTCTCTAAAACCAAAGAGATAACCCGTGTACAAGCTATTAATTTGATCAATAAAGAAGAAGCTATCGTTGTGGATTTGCGTTCCCGTGAAGATTTCCGCAAAGGGCATATCATTGGTTCAATAAATTTGACTCCATCTGAAATTAAAGACAGCAATCTGGCAGAGTTGGAAAAACATAAAGGACAGCCTGTGATTGTTGTTTCAGCTAATGGTACTGAATCTCGTACTCCGGCTGAAAATCTTATCCGTGCTGGCTTTGAACACGTATGTTCTCTGAAAGAAGGATTAGCTGGCTGGACGGGTGAAAATTTGCCATTGGCGCGTGGTAAAAAGTAATCATTTGGGTGTGAGTGGTTACACTCACATAGAGAATTTAATAAGGACATCTAAAGAAAGGTAACAATTATTATGTCAGACCAAAACAACACAGAAATGACTTTCCAGATCCAACGTATCTATACCAAAGATATCTCTTTTGAAGCACCAAACGCGCCACAGGTGTTTCAGCAGGAATGGCAACCGGAAGTAAAACTGGACTTGGATACGGCTTCCAGTGAGTTGGCTCAAGGGGTTTATGAAGTTGTTCTGCGTGTCACTGTGACGGCAACTCTGGGTGAAGAGACTGCATTCTTATGTGAAATACAGCAAGGCGGTATTTTCTCTATCGAAGGTATCGAAGGAACCCAGCTGGCTCATTGTCTGGGTGCATATTGTCCAAATATCCTGTTCCCATATGCCCGTGAATGCATCACCAGCTTGGTGAGTCGTGGTACTTTCCCACAACTGAATCTGGCTCCGGTAAACTTTGATGCTTTGTTCATGAATTACCTGCAACAGCAGGCAGAACAATCTCAGGATGGTGAGCAGGCTCAACAGGAAGCCTAATGAATAACACTGCTTCTATGACAGTTATCGGTGCCGGTTCATACGGCACCGCATTAGCCATTACGTTAGCTCGTAATGGTCATGATGTTGTGCTCTGGGGGCATAATCCAGCGCATATTCAAGCTTTGCAGCAGGCACGTTGTAATCAGGAGTTTCTGCCGGATGTGACTTTTCCTGATAGTTTATTGCTTGAAGCAAACCTGACAAAAGCACTGGCGGCAAGCCGCAACATTCTTGTTGTCGTTCCCAGCCATGTGTTTGGTGAGGTGTTAAAGCAGGTGGAATCGCATCTGCGACCTGACTCTCGTATTGTCTGGGCAACTAAAGGCTTGGAAGCTGATACAGGCCGATTATTGCAGGATGTGGCTCGAGAGATACTCGGTAATGAAATACCGTTGGCGGTACTTTCTGGTCCAACGTTTGCCAAAGAACTTGCGGCGGGTTTACCCACTGCGATTGCTATCTCTGCTACTGAACCTGCTTTTGGTGATGAGCTTCAGCAATTATTCCATTGTGGCAAAAGTTTCCGTGTTTATAAAAACCCTGATTTTATTGGTGTTCAGCTTGGCGGTGCCGTAAAAAATGTCATTGCTATTGGCGCCGGAATATCTGACGGTATGGGATTTGGTGCTAATGCCCGCACAGCATTGATTACCCGTGGATTAACAGAAATGAGTCGTCTTGGTACAGCGCTTGGCGCTGATCCTTCCACCTTTATGGGCATGGCAGGACTGGGCGATTTGGTTTTAACTTGTACTGACAACCAATCACGTAACCGTCGCTTTGGCATGATGTTGGGGCAAGGAATAAATGTTGAAGAAGCCCAGAGCCAGATTGGGCAGGTTGTTGAAGGTTACCGCAACACCAAAGAAGTACGCGCATTGGCTGAACGTGCTGGTGTGGAGATGCCGATTGCAGAACAAATCTATCAAATACTGTATTGCAATAAAAATGTAATAGAAGCTGCTCAAGCACTGTTAGGAAGAGCCAGAAAGGATGAGAGCGATGATGTACGCTCTTAAATCAGAATAAAAATTTAAAGTAAGATAGGTTCTAATTGTGAGAGTAAACGTTATGTCACTAGAAGAATTGGACGAAGTTTGGAAGAACATAAAAACAGAAGCGAGAGCACTGGCTGAATGTGAACCGATGTTGGCCAGTTTTTTTCATGCGACGTTACTCAAGCATGAGAATCTTGGTAGTGCCTTAAGTTATATGTTGGCTAATAAACTGGCCACACCGATTATGCCGGCTATTGCTGTCAGAGAAATTGTAGAAGAAGCCTATGGCTCAGATCAGAATATGATTGTCTCAGCTGCTCGTGACATCATAGCCGTACGTTTACGTGATCCTGCGGTAGATAAATACTCGACTCCTCTGCTTTACCTCAAGGGATTTCATGCTTTGCAAGCCTATCGTATTGCCCATTGGATATGGGGAGAGGGAAGAAAAGCATTAGCGATTTACCTGCAAAACCAGATTTCAATGTCTTTTAGCGTTGATATTCATCCGGCGGCGAAGATTGGCTGTGGCATCATGCTTGACCATGCTACCGGTATTGTCATTGGTGAAACAGCTGTGGTGGAGAATGATGTTTCTATCCTGCAATCTGTAACCCTTGGTGGTACAGGTAAATCAGGGGGTGATCGTCACCCTAAAGTCAGGGAAGGAGTGATGATTGGCGCAGGTTCAAAAATACTTGGCAATATCGAAATTGGTCGTGGGGCAAAAATTGGCGCCGGTTCGGTTGTCCTTCGCTCTGTACCTCCACACACAACAGCTGCTGGTGTACCTGCCCGGATTGTTGGTAAACCTGAAAGCGAAAAGCCATCACTGGATATGAACCAGCACTTTAATGGAATCAACCATGGTTTTGAGTATGGTGATGGGATTTGATTTTTTGAACAACTGTATTGAGAAATATTGTTCACAAAGCTGAATACTCAAAAATGCCGTGTTTAATGGGTTAGATGCACGGCATTAACTTTAGTCAATGGCAATTACTCTTTCAATAAAGCACCTGAATAACCCAATTGCCGCCAGGCTTCAAAAACCACAACAGCAACTGAATTAGAGAGATTCATACTGCGGCTGTCCGCCAGCATTGGAATACGGATCTTTTGTTGGGGGGGCATATTATCCAAAACATAAGATGGTAGCCCTCTGGTCTCTGGCCCGAACATCAAATAATCCCCATCCTGATAACTTACCGCACTGTGTGCTGATGTTCCTTTCGTCGTCAGAGCAAACAAACGGGCAGAAAACTCTCCTGTAAACCCTTCATTCTCTAAAAAAGCGTAATAATCATGATGTTGCTTGATATTGGCAAACTCATGATAATCCAGCCCGGCGCGGCGTAGCCTTTTATCATCCCAGGTAAAACCCAGAGGCTGAATCAGATGCAACTGAAAGCCGGTGTTAGCACAAAGACGAATAATATTACCGGTATTAGGTGGGATTTCAGGTTCAAATAAAACGATGTTTAGCATATGCCCCCCAGAAACAAGGGGCACAGATTAGCAGAAATTGAGTAGGGATGCAGAGGGGATTTCATCTCTGGTTTATCTGTTGGAAAATCTTTCAGAAATTGCTCATCACTCGGATATATTCATTTGTTTGTGGCTACAATATGGCTATTATATACCCTTCATCTTTCAAGCTGCTGCTTTGTTGGCTGCGTTCACTTGCCGCCGCGCTGCAATTTGAAATCTATTGGGTATAGACAAAAAATGAGGGGGTTTTTTATGGCTGATACTGTTGTACGTGCCCGTGTTAACTCTAAATCCAAAGCGGCGGCGATGGCTAATGCGAAAGCCATGGGACTGAATCTTTCCACTATAATTCGTATGGTGGTTAATCGTCTGGCTGTTGAGCCAGAATTACCTACTGAGTTGCTGCAACTTAATCAGGAGACATTACAGGCTATTCGAGATCTGGAAAATGGCGTAGATGTTCATCGAGTTGATACGATAGATGAACTAAAGCGTGATCTTGGATGGTAAATAATGTTAAAGATTGTTTATCAGAGTCGCTTCAAAAAAGATGCAAAGCGTTATGATAATAATAAAAAGGCTCAATCTGTTATCTTGAAAGCTATTGAGCTTTTACAGACTGGTGAACCTTTACCAGAGCGTTACCGTGAACATTCATTAGCAGGCCAATATATTGGCTACCTTGAATGTCACGGAGCGCCGGATATTTTGCTTATTTATCAGCGTACAAGGACTGAATTAAAACTATATCGGGTGGGTAGTCATTCGGATTTATTCTGAATCTTACTCCTTATTAACTTACTTAAGGAACCAGACAGTATAGAGAGATACATCTCAATTAGAGCGAAAACCATTGGGGTTATTCATCTGCCAGTTCCAGCTATCGCGCATCATATCGTCAATATTGCGTGTTGCTTGCCAGCCGAGAATTTCATGGGCTTTGGATGGATCAGACCAACACTCAGCAATATCTCCAGGGCGTCTATTTGTAATTTTGTGAGGAATCTTCTTACCTGCGGCTTTCTCAAAAGCATGAAGCAATTCAAGTACAGAATAACCGGTCCCGGTTCCTAAATTGAAAACTTCATAGGATGGCTGTTTATCCAGATAGTTAATAGCAGCAATATGGCCTTCAGCCAAATCCATCACATGAATATAATCACGAACACCGGTGCCATCTTTGGTTGGATAATCATTGCCATAGCGAACAAAAATGCCCGAATTGTTTGGGCCTTGGTTAACCAGCAGTCACTTTATGGACCACGATGAGTTATCAATGATATAATAGAAGTCCATAAGTCGATGTATTGGCAGGTAGAACCGACTCTCTGTGAACCTAATAAATAACTCAGTTTATCGATGACTGTTGAAATAATGAGGGTAGAGAGTGCGGATTTTCATCAGGACTCATTGAAGCCGGATATATGTTTTCGACTACGTTGTCAGAAAATTTTATTCACCCACTTGAATTGAATCGGTATCCATATAGTTATTTAGAACAAAGCTTAACAATATAAAAAAGAATGTTACACCAATATATCCATTTATCCATTATGTATAAATAACCCCAAAAAATAATCACTGTCTTTTAGATAATCTAAGTGACTTAATAAGATAAAAAAATAGTAAAAAATCGTAACGATGTTAATGATAGCAGGTGATGATTCATAAATTAACTCTTTAAACAGCTGGATGCTAAAACACCGAATGAATTATTTAAGGGAATACGAAAATGTTTACTTCCAGATTAATGAGGTTGCACTTATTATGTGAATCTACCGAGTGTATCTATTTGTTACAGTCACGATAGAGAAATTAATCTTTAACTGAAAGAGCTGAACTTTGTAATCTACAGAGCCTATTCTTATTAATCATATAGTGGCTTAAGAAGCTAACGGTGTTTTTAAGCTCATCAGCCGCAGTTTTACATTGTGGTGAGGAAAAAACAGATGTCGGATAGATTTAAGCAAGCTTACGATACATTAAAATTTGTCTTGCAAGAATAGGGGAAGAACGGGTTCTCCCCATTCTTTAGGAGATAGGGTTTCGAGGGTGTCAGAGATAATACTATTCGTTTTCCCATTCTTTTATTTGTTCATCTGTATACCCTCGATGAAATCGATAGCGCCATGGGTACGCTTTTATTGCCGGATTATTGTGATGCCTTAATATACTAGATTTACATATTTGTTTTGCTGGGTGTCCAGATGCCAACATACCAGGTTTAACAGAGTCTTTCACTATGGAACCTACGGCAATAACTGAGTCCTTTCCAAGTGTAATTCCGGGCATTAAAACAGCTTTAGATGCTACAACAACATAATCCTCAATAGTAATCCCTTTTAACTCTTCACTTGGTGGTGTTGGATCGTTAGTGAGAAGTACCCCAGGGAACATCCACACAAATTGGCCGATCTTAGAAAGCTTACCAACATGTACATCGGCATGCATTTTTGTATAGTCACCAATGCTACAGTCGCCTTGGATATCTCCACGAGAACCGATTTGGCAGTTAGAACCAATTACACTGTTTTCTCTAACTGTAACATAATGGCCTGTATTAAACTTGTCACCAATAATTGACCCTATGTAAAGGACTGAATGACTCCGAATACATGATGATTTTCCTATTTCTAAAGTATTAGTCTTAGCTAATGGAGTTGCCAATCCAATCTCACAATAGTTGCCAATTTTTGTATTATCGCCGATATGAACACCAGGGTGGATAATACAAAATGCACCTATTTCTACATTATCTCCTATAATTGCATTAGGAGAAATGAAAGCTGTTTCATGAATCATTGGATACCTCTTATGCTGTACTGCCAGCATCAACAGTTAATACAGTTCCGGTAACCAAATTAGCACCGTCACTTAGCAAATAAACTACAGCATGCGCGACATCATCAGGTGAAGCTAATTTCTTCATGGGGCTGCGCCTGACAATTGATGCGAGTTTTTCTTCCTGAAGTCCACTAGTCATGTCTGTAGACATATAACCAGGTGATACACTGTTTACCGTTATATTAGCCTTACCTAACTCCCGTGATAATGATTTAGTTAACCCGTTTAATGCTGACTTAGATGCTCCGTACACAGATAATCCATTAAAGCCAGTATTTGCAATAATAGAAGATATATTAATAATCCTACCTTCTTGGTTGATTAACATACAGCGACTTGCATATTTAGTAAGTAGTATAGGAGCCTCAATATTGACCTTTATAAGCTCTGTGATTTGGCTTTCATGCATTGTTGCAAGTACCCCATCATAACCAAGAGCTGCATTATTTATGAGTCCATAAAGGCGACCATATTTTTTAACCAACGTACTGATAAAAAATTTAATCGCATGGGTATCAGAAAGGTCAAATTGTTCAAAAAATAAATTATGAGAAAATTCATTTTGAAGTAATTCTAATTCAGGTGTATTTTTTCTCCCTGAGGCAATTACATTATACCCAGATAATAACAATCTATTAGCTATAGCTAATCCAAGTCCTCTTGTTGCACCTGTTACTAGCACTAATTTATTCATTTCTAGTCAACTTCCCAGTTTGATTCAGTTTTATATCGTCAACCACTTTAAAGGAAAACGGAATCATGTATTTTTCTAATTGTTCATGACAATACTTTTTAAGTTTTCCAATGAACTCATTTTTATCGTAAATTGAATTATCGATAATAATATTAGCTTGTACTAAGCTTCCAAGAATTGGGTTCTTTTTAGCACTAACGCTGGCGAGTATGACTCCTGGAAAATCCATCAAAACACGTTCAACATGTTCAGGATGGACTTTGTTTCCTCCTACATTAATTGTTCCACTCTCTCGACCTTCATAATAACAACGGTTACCGGAAACCTTGATAAGATCACCAGTGTCAACATATCCGTCATTTACATCAGGAAAGGTATTATCAATATAGCCTTCTGATTTTGAAGCTGATTTTATTAATAACGTGTTTTTATCACTTATCTTCAATGACACATTAGGTAATGCACTGTGAAGATATTCTATTGGGAAACCAGGCAACCCATCATTGACAGAAAAACCAGAGCCAGTTTCTGTAGAAGCATAGATATGTCTTATTTTTGCTTTTGGGAATGCCAGAGATAGTGCTTTTAGAATATTTCCATCTGCAATTTCACCACCTAAAGTGATCGCTTTTAATCTAAGCTCCTTAAATTCAGGAATCATTAATATCTTCCGCCATAGAGTAGGAGTCGCAGAAAGACAATTTACTGAATGTGTGGATAATAATTCAACTCTCTCGGTTAATGACAGTGTATTTTCTGCAAAAACTAGGGTATTAAGAGAGATAAATGATTGTAAGAATACCTGAAGTCCAGCAAATCGCTGTATTCCGTATAATAGTCCCCAAACATTATCATCTGAATTTCTATGTCCTGTTTTGACTGTGTTTGTGAGGCTCTTTAGATTATGTTTGACCAGTTTGGGGGAGCCTGTCGTTCCTGATGTGGTTAGAATCCATGTTGTATTTATATCATCTAAAGTGACGAATTTCTCAACTGATTCAAAAGCCAGATTGTTTATGTTATATGATTTGAAATTAGGATGGTAGAAATCATAATCTGATATAATCAGGTCTGACTCTGTTTTGTTTAGAAAATAGCTTATATTTTCATGACTTTCTTCAAATGGAAGGATAGCTATATGACTTGCTATACCATCCAAAAAAATTAACCATTTCGCTAAGGCTAGGTTATTTTTTATAATTAAGCTAATTTTCTTTCTTGCTACAAATTGTAAAAAATGGCAAAGTGCTTCTTTCTCTTCTTTTAAGTCGAGAATGGTGATAATACTTTCTTGCGACACGAATAATGTTTTTTCCACATTTACATTATTAACAAATTCGAATAATTTCATTATATATGACTTTCTTAATATTGATGATAAATGTCCACAAAATCCTTGAAAGTTGTCGGGTACACCGCATTATCCATAACTGAGAACGGGTCATAGCCCAATTCTTCTTCTAGTCGGGCGACTAGGATGGCAAATCCTAGAGAATCTAAACCACTTTCTAACAGAATAGTATCATCACTCAATTCACCAGTAAGTTGGGAATTTGTCATTTCTAATGCTTCGTGGAAAACTTCTGTTATTTTATTGCGCAATTCAGGCATGTTAATACCCCTCCCTCTTCCTTAAATTATTTTAACACTAAATAATACTATTATAATATATAATGTCAACCCTTATCCTAATATAACGTTTATTAGGATAAGGGGGGCACTCTAGTTTAAACTTCTTAACGAGTTCATAGTGCGACCAAATTTCTGTGAGTAAAATGATCAAAGATATCCTCTAACTAATTGTTTCAAATAATAGATTACTTTGAGGGTACTTAATCCAGTTTTAGAGATTTGATCAATAGTTAATACAAACGCCGGGAAACAAAGAAATGCTTGGCTAATAATTCTAAATTTATTCTGATTTATTTGTTGGTTTACTCACTTAATAGCGTGTCTACCACTGGCGGGTAGGATCACATAACTTGCTATCACATGTGGCAGTTGTTAAAGAAAGTTCGTCACTTTATGGAAAAAGTTAGTTCTTTTCTCGGTAATCAATATGGAAAAACCGGAGTGAGATAATATTAGGATTACTTCTTTAGTGTATGAGTGATGCTCACCCTTATAGCATAACATAGAGAGATAAGAATTGAGCTGAAAGATAACAGGTATATTTTAATTAATAATTAATAGAAGTACCTAACTAATTACAACAACAGAAACTGAATTAGAAAAAAAGCTCAATCTGTTATCTTGAAAACCATTGAGCTTTTACAGACTGGTGAACTTTTACCAGAATGTTACCGTGAATATTCATTAGCAGTTCAATATATTGGCTACCTTGAATGTCACGGAGCGCCGGATATTTTGCTTATTTATCAGCGTACAAGGACTGAATTAAAACTATATCGAGTGGGTAGTCATTCAGATTTATTCTGAATCTTACTCCTTATTAACTTATTAAAGAACCAGACAGTATAGAGAGATACATCTCAATTAGAGCGAAAACCATTGGGGTTATTCATCTGCCAGTTCCAGCTATCGCGCATCATATCATCAATATTACGTGTTGCTTGCCAGCCGAGAATTTCATGGGCTTTGGATGGATCAGACCAACACTCAGCAATATCTCCAGGGCGTCTATCTGTAATTTTGTGAGGAATCTTTTTACCTGCGGCTTTCTCAAAAGCATGAAGCAATTCAAGTACAGAATAACCGGTCCCGGTTCCTAAATTGAAAACTTCATAGGATGGTTGTTTATCCAGATAGTCAATAGCAGCAATATGGCCTTCAGCCAAATCCATCACATGAATATAATCACGAACACCGGTGCCATCTTTGGTTGGGTAATCATTGCCATAGACTGATAAACATTCCAGACGACCAATAGCAACCTGAGTGATATAAGGCAGCAGATTATTGGGAATACCGTTAGGATCTTCGCCAATCATACCTGATGGATGAGCACCAACAGGATTGAAATATCTTAGACTGGTGATTTTGAAACTTGGCTCGGCAGCGGCAAAATCTTTTAGAACTTGCTCGACCATCAGTTTAGAAGTGCCATAAGGATTAGTTGTACCGCCTACTTTGGCATTTTCAGTTAGAGGGACAAACTCAGGATCGCCATAAACCGTTGCAGATGAGCTGAAAATCAGTTGATATACGCCATTGGCACGCATAGCCTGCAACAGAACCAGGGTACCAGTAACATTATTCTGATAATACTCAAGTGGTTTTCTGGTGGATTCACCAACTGCTTTTAATCCAGCAAAATGGATGACGGTGTCTATTTTATTTTCTTGAAAAATCTTATTTAATAAATTTAGGTCAAGAACATCACCTTGGTAGAACTTTACTGATTTGCCTGTGAGTTTTTCAACTCGGCGAAGAGATTCAGGTGATGAATTGCAGAGATTATCAATAACAACAACATCAGCTCCTCTTTCCAGAAGTGCTAATACTGTGTGTGAGCCGATGTAGCCGGCTCCGCCGGTGATTAAAGTAATCATTTAAATCCTTTAATTAAATTTTATTACATAAATAATTGGTGTACTTATTATGAGAGTTAATTACTTTAATGATCAATGAAAGGGCGTATGTAATTCAGATATAAAAAATTCAATGTCATGTTTTCTGGCTTGGATTACATCAAAGTCAAGCTTTTTTTGGGCTTTCCAAACTAGATCACATATCCCATCTGTTGGTGCGAATGCTGCTGGCGCTTTTAATAGCAATCGGCGAATTTTCTCGTGATCAGAACTGTGGCATGCATCTGCTAACTCGACTAAAAGTTCACGTAATATCGGCCATGGTAACATGTTTTCTTGAGCAGTCATGATACGCGGGTGAGCAGTGTTATTTACTGCATCGCCAATGAGTAATTCTTCAAATAACTTTTCACCTGGGCGAAGTCCTACAACTTCTACTTCTATATCTCCTTCTGGGTTCTGTTTGTTTTTCAATGTTAGGCCACTTAATCTAATCATACGGTGAGCTAAATCAAGGATCTTAACAGGATTGCCCATATCAAGTACAAAGACATCTCCTCCAGTACCCATGGCTCCAGCTTGAATGACTAATTGGGAAGCTTCTGGAATTGTCATAAAGTAACGAATAATATCGGGATGAGTCACAGTGATGGGGCCACCATTTAGAATTTGCTTGCGAAACAGTGGAACGACAGAACCTGATGATCCCAATACATTGCCAAAACGAACCATACAAAAACGGGTTTGGTTTTGTGCTTCAGCTAAAGCTTGCAAAATCAATTCTGCCAAGCGCTTAGTAGCTCCCATAGTATTGGTAGAACGAACTGCTTTATCCGTTGAAATGAGCACAAAGGTTTCGACACCCGCTTTTATAGCCGCTTGAGCGCTATAAAGAGTACCAAATATATTGTTACGTATTCCTTCGACTACGTTATATTCAACTAAAGGAACATGCTTATAAGCCGCCGCATGATAGACAGTTTGAATTTGAAAGCTAGCCATTGCAGTACTTAAACGACACTGATGCTGAACTGAACCTAGAAGAGGTATGATCTCAGTTTTAATATTTTCACGATGGCATTGTTCATTAAGTTCTTTGTCAATTGCGTAAAGGTTATATTCAGATAATTCAAATAATACTAACTTAGCCGGTTTACAGCGTAATATTTGACGACATAGCTCAGAACCAATAGAGCCGCCAGCTCCTGTCACCATAACATACTTATTCGTTATATTTGCATTCATTAATTCAGGTATTGGTTCTACAGGATCACGTCCTAATAGATCTTCTATAGAAACCTTTTTTAATTCATCAATAAATGCATTCCCTTTTACTAAGTCAGTCATACCTGGGATAGAAAGAACTTCACACGGAAAATGTTCTAAGCGGTGGATGACATTTTGACGTGTTGACCTAGGTGCACTAGGTATTGCTAATAATATCTTCTTAATGTTAAAACGAAGAATTAATTCATCAATATTCTCAGCGGGATAGACACTAATTCCTTGAATCATTGTCTTATGTAGGGTTATATCATCGTCAACAAATGCGACAGGAAAATACTCTTGTCCTTGATTTAAGGCTAATTGTAATTGTCGGCCTGATGAACCGGCACCGTAGATCAATACAGGAATTCTATTGTTTTTATTTCTATTAACCAACATTTGGAAAAATAATCTGACGCCACCGACTAGCAGTATAGCAAATGCGAAATAAATTATAGGTACAGTACGTGGTAGAGAGATGCTAAAAAAGAAAGCCGATATTACTAATAATATAGTAGATACCGAAATTCCTAAGGCTACTGTCCATAAAACTTTAAAACCTACATAGCGCAATACTGCTCGATATAGTCCTAATTTTATAAAAACTAGTATAGTCACTGGCGTGAGTATTGCTAACAGTCCCCATTGAGGTAAATTAGAAATGGGAATTTGTGCATCAAGACGAACCCAATATCCGCCCCAAAAAGCAATACTCAATAGTCCTATGTCCACTAAAATAGAAATAGTTCGTTTGAGTTTTCGTGAAAGCGCAAGAAAATAAATTAACATTATATTTTATGCCTATTAATTTGCATGGTTGAGGTTAATATTGCTGTTTTGAGTAGTTGTAACATTAAAATACATGAGAAAAGACTATTAATATTTGACCCTATCGCCAGAACCTTTACCAGCAACTGTTTGGGTAATGTATTTGAAATAATCAGTTAATGTGAGTGAATTAATCATATTAGCATCCATTTCAGCTAATAATTTTGGTGTAGACATATCCACTGTGTTCACTTGTGCTAACCCTGTAATTCCTGGTTTCACATTAAATACATTAAGCAGTTTTCTTTCAGTGATGAGTTCTTCTTGATTAAAGAGACAAGGTCGAGGTCCGACAAGGCTCATTTCCCCTTTCAACACATTCCATAATTGTGGTAGCTCGTCTAACTTACTTTTACGTAAGAAACTACCGAATCTAGTAATAGAGGATGCATTAACTAGATGGCTCGCAACAGAAGCGGTATTAATTTTCATAGTGCGAAACTTAACCAAGGTGAATGGCTTGAGATTTCTACCTACTCTGATTTGACAAAATAGAGGAGAACCTGTGTCGAAATACCCAATAATCATTAAACCTATTAGTATAGGAGATGAACAGATTAAGCCTATTAGGGAAAAAATAATGTCTAATATACGAATAAGGAAACTAGTCATAGGAATATTTAAAGTTATTGATTGAATTTTACAGTTGTAGTTTTAATTAACTGCTGTTCCATTGTAACAGGAGGAACCCAATTTAAAGTATATTTTGTATGGGAAATATCTATCTGCAAAGAATTACACAAACGTTCAGCAACTGATTTTTTCCCAATTATTCCAGCGACGAAACGAATAAAACCCATTGGTATAGGAATAAGTTTAGATGGTTTACCTAAAGCATTAGCTATTTTTTTCATAAATTCTGTGGTGGATACATCTTGATCATCACTAATCAGGAATGTTTGGTTTGCTGCATTAGGATGATCAATACAGGTAATGACAAGGTCCACTAGATTATCCAGCGCAACAAAGCTACGCTTATTATGAATAGCTCCTAATGGTAACCAGCGTTCAGTAGTTATGGCATTTACCAGTTTACCAAAATTCCCTGGGGCATTGGGACCGTAGACAAGTGGTGGTCTAATGACAGTGATTTCCATACCTGTTGTTGCCTGTATATCCCATAATCCAACTTCAGCTTCATATTTTGACTGTGAATAGAAATCCCATGGTGATGGTAGATCTGATATTCTGAAAGGATGATCAATAGTTCTTCTACCGTTCACACCAATAGTGCTGATGAAAATAAATCTATTAACTCCAGCTTGTGCTGCTTGGCGCGCTAAATTCAGTGTACCTTCTGTATTGACTTCTCTATATGCTGCTAACGGGTCTAATGAGGAATCATTCGTTATATGGACTCGAGCAGCAGAATGGATTACAACGTTAACATCCTTAAGTGCTAGTGAATAATCTGTGTTGGCGTCAATGGAACCACTAAAGAAATCGGCTAATTGATTAGCTGGACGGACACGACCAAAAGTCCTAAAGGATTTTCTTGATAATTTATCAAGAATTGAGCTACCAACGAATCCAGTACTGCCAGTTAAAAGAATCATTATGATAATTTTCCCTTTTTAATCTTTTTGGATATTCATTAATCATTCAAAAATTCATCAAATGTTGTTTACTAGATAAAGGTGTTACTGGTTTTTGGAAGGATTAGTAGCATCCAGTATTCATTCATGAATCTATATGGAATGATCTTACTTATAAAGTATAAAAATTAATCAGCTAAATAAAATCTATGGTTGTTCCTAATTAGATAATTTATATGAAAATTCCTTCTTCATACATGTTATGATGATAGAGTTTCATTAATTTGGCAGCCGGGTTTTCAGCGTAACGTAGCGATTATTGAGATGAATGAAAATGATTGTAAATAACATCAGCTCCTTTTTCTAAAAGTGCTAATGCTGAGTGGGAATCGATGTAACCGGCTGTATCAACAATACTAACAGTATAAGGTATCTTAATATTGGATTTTTTCTTATCTAAATAACTTTTCAAAATAATAGATCACTTGGAGGGAACTCAGTCCGATTTTTGCGATCTGATCAATTGCGAAAAATCCCAAACCCCAACACGGACTGAGTGATGCCTATCATAGCACCTATACCTC
>NZ_LJCS01000075.1:0-17526 GCF_001280945.1 Photorhabdus heterorhabditis
TTTATCTCTCAATCAACGCACTTTGAATTGGTGCCCGGAGGCGGAATCGAACCACCGACACGAGGATTTTCAATCCTCTGCTCTACCGACTGAGCTATCCGGGCAACGGGGCGCATTAAACCGTATTCAGCCTAAGTCGTCAATGTCTTTCTGATAAAAAATGATAAAAGTCGGTTGATTGCTTCCTTTTTGCCCGCCATTTGTGTGGTTATTCATCTTAGGCTGATTTTTGTTAACTTAATGCGCCATTTTTGCGACATTGGGCAATATTCAAAACATCTTCTGCCAGCAGTTTTGCTGTGGCGATATCATTAATATCCCGTTTGACCAATAGCTTACTCAGGCAACCCTCCAGAATGAGTTCCATCTGTTTGGCAACCTGTTCGCCATCTTCGATATCCAGTTGCTGCAATAGCTCGATGGTATAACGGGAGGAACTTTGTTTCTGTAATTCCGCTAATTGATGAATAGGGTGGTCAGGTTTAGGAAATGCACTACAGGCCGCGATAAATAAACAACCCGGATAACGTTTCTCTTTTACTTTTTCATCAAGCGCTGTATAGCGAGCTAACAGTTTTTGTTCTGGCGTCAGAATTTCATCCAGTAACATTTGTCGTTGCCAGACATCGATTTGTTGACCGTGATAACGTAGACAGTCATAAAGTAGTGCTTCCCGATCGGGCCAGAACTGCTTTAGATACTCAATGTCCATGTTAAGTGAGCCAAGAAGCGTTTCAGTGGTGGCGGATAAGCCATGTTGCTCCAGCAAAGTTAAGACGTGACTAAGAATTTGCTCTCGTTGCACGGTGTTCTCCTTCAGATCATTTTTGTAGATGCTGCAAATGCTCATTAAAGCGGGTTGCATTCATAAAGCCGTTTATCCGTGAATCAGGGATCTCTTTTCCCTGAGAGTCAAAAAATAGAATAGTGGGTAATCCTCGTACACTGAATGTTTCCAATAGTTGTTTTTGTTGCGGGCTGTTATTCGTGACATTAGCCTGTAACAGTAGGGTATCACTCAGCTGTGATTGAACTTGCGGATCGCTGAAAGTATATTTTTCAAACTCCTTACAGGCGACACACCAGTCAGCATAAAAATCAAGCATAATGGTTTTATGGCTGTTTTGTGCCATTATATGTTCGAATTCTTGCCAGTTATTTATCTGGCGGAAATTGAGGCTATGTTGTGGCTGTTGTGTAACCGATGTATTCCAAAACCAATCTTGCAAGGGGCGGCTAGCTATCAGCATTAGAATTAATAATATCAGTTGCATGACTCTGATCCAGCCATTTTGACTTCTGAGTGTCAGAGCAAATCCCCATCCCAGGAAGCAGATTGCCAGCAGGCTCCATAACCGTATTCCCCATGTATCTCCGATAACTCTTTCCAATAGGAAAACAGGTAATGCAAGAATAATGAAGCCAAAAGCTTCTTTAACATACTGCATCCAAGGACCGCTGCGTGGTAGGAGTTTATGACCAAACATGGTGATAGCAATGAGCGGTAATCCCATACCTAAAGCATAGAGGTAAAGGGTTATGCCACCTGCCACTGTATTACCACTTTGAGCAATGTAGAGCAGAATGGCGCTTAAAGGAGCGGTAGTGCAAGGAGAACAAATTAATCCTGCTAATGCACCCATTGCGAAGACACCGAAGAATGAGCCGCTTTTTTGTTGATTACTCCAGTTGACCAGGCGGGTCTGAACAGAGGAAGGCAGTTGCAGAGAATAAAGGCCGAACATCGATAGTGCCAGCAGAATAAACAATACTGACAAACCTATTAGTACATATGGATGTTGTAGTGCAGCCTGAAACTGTAGACCCGCTGCTGCGACAATCAGCCCAAGCAAGGTGTAAGTGATTGCCATTCCTTGAACATAGCTTAGTGCTAACCAAAAGATCTGTTTCAGGTTTTTAGGGTGCTGGCTGCCAAGAATAATGCTGGAGATCAGTGGGTACATTGGCAATACACAAGGTGTAAAGGCGATACCGATACCAATTAAAATTGCCCAGAGTGGTGAAAAAGGTAAATTTTGTTGATTTTGTTGATCATTTGATGTGCTTTCTGATGTTTTCTGAACAGGTTCAGTTTGTATTACGTTGGCTGTTTCTGATGGAATAACTGCATTCAATGGAACAAGACGGGTTTCAGGTGGATAGCAGTATCCCGCTGCTGCGCAGCCTTGATAAGTGACAACAATATTGGATTTATCATTTGCTTCTGTAATAGGAACATTGATAGCCAGTTGCTGGAAATAAACTTCGGTTTCGCCAAAGAATTCATCTTGATGAGCGGTACCTTGTGGCAGGGTGATTTTACCTAGTGTGGCTTGTTGTGGCTCGACACGAAATTGTTTGCGGTAAAGGTAATAGCCCGGTTTGATTTGCCAGTTTAATGTTAGTTTGTCGCCTTTTTGCTGAAAATCAAACATGAAGGCTTGATCTGCCGGCAAATACAGGTTTTGCCCCGGTTGTTCAAATAACGCATTGACTGTCAATGGTGTAAAGAGAGTGCTGCAAAATAGCAAAAACAGCATAAAAGTATGTTTAATCATAAAGGTAACGATCGCTAATGGAATGAAACAGATTTAGCACTATAACTGATGGTTGTCAGACCAGAAAGTGTTCTGGTTAAGATTGGAGCAATAATTAAAGAATTGCAGAGAAAACATATCTTTTAGCGGAAAATTGCAGGGACGGTATACGTCCCTGAATTGAGCTGTTGTTGGCAGAATTAGAGGATTATACCGCCGAATAAGAAGCCGAAAGCAACCGCCAGAGCAACTCCAATGGTGCCAGGGATAAAGAACGGATGGTTAAATACGAAACGGCCGATACGGGTAGTTCCGGTGTCATCCATCTGAACCGCAGCAACCAGCGTTGGATAAGTAGGCAAAATGAATAACCCGGAAACCGCAGAGAAAGAAGCGATTGCGGTCAGTGGTGTAACGTTCAGAGCCAGCGCCATCGGCATCAGTGCTTTTGCTGTTGCTGCTTGGGAATAGAGCAGGGCAGAACAGAAGAAGAAGATGACGGCCAGTAACCAAGGCTGAGATTGGATTAAGCCACCAGCTGTGTCTTTAATCCAATCAATATTTGCTTGTACAAAAGTATCACCTAGCCATGCAACACCCAGAATACAGATACATGCGCTCATACCTGCTTTAAAAGTGCTGGAATTGAGGATGGCATCAGTATCAACTGAACAAAACATAGTAGTGATAGTTGCTACACTCAGCATGATAATCAGAATGGCGTTGGTGGTGCTCATCAGTGGTGTTTCAACCAGACCGATACTTGGGCTGTTGACGATAGCGTAAATAACAACACCAATAACGCCTAACAGGAACAGCAGAACAGAAGCTTTGGCTCTTGGTTTAACTTCAATCTGTTTGCTGCCGCGCAGAGTGACCAGGTTTTCTTGCAGACGTTTCAGATAAACAGGGTCGTCAGATAGTTTGGAATTAAATACCCAGGAGATAATAAAGGACATCAGAACGATAGCAGCAAAAGTCGATGGCAACAGAACCATCAGCAGGTGGATATAGCTGACGCCGTGGCCTTCCATCAGAGAGGACATATAAACGACTGCCGCGGAAATAGGTGAGGCGGTAATACCAATTTGGGCTGCTACAACTGCGGTGGAAAGTGGGCGGCATGGTTTAATGCCTTGCTCTTTTGCAACTTCAGCAATAACAGGCAGTGCTGACAGAGAGATATTACCTGTACCAGCAAACAGCGTTAGGAAATAGGTAACAATGGGGGCAAGGATAGTGATGTACTTTGGATTCTTGCGTAAAAGTTTTTCGGTTTGTTGAACCAGATAATCCAGACCACCAGCAACTTGCATTGCAGAGATTGCGGCGATAACTGCCATAATGATGGAAATAACATCAAATGGAATATGCCCTGGTGTAACCCCCATTGCTGACAGCACTAGAACGCCAAGACCACCGGCAAACCCAATGCCGATCCCCCCTAATTTTGCACCAAGGAAGATGGCCAGCAGAACGATAATCAATTCTACGGCTAACATAATATTTACTCCTTAAGTTAAGATAATTAAAGATTTGAAAATTTTAGGTTAATATTTTGTGCGTGTAGGGAAGTAAAAAGGCACGCTATCCAGTTGGAGTTGCGTGCTTTAATTATTAAGATCTATTTATTGTTATGAATATTTTATTAGTCATAAAAACGTTTCGCTTTATACGCTAATTGCTTCAGATTTTCTACTGAAAAGATATAATCTAACTGAGCTTCACTTAGTAAACTATGTTCTACCACAATTTTTCTTGCATTTTTACTAGTCTTAACGCAAATATTACAATAAATTAGTACCATTATTATAGGAATACTCACAATGAATTGCACGATATAATCTGAATCGATGAAAGTACCTTAAATGGTTTTGCAGAATGATTTACTTCTCAAAATTAGAAGAAATTTACGACAACATTATTGGCTGGTATTTGGTCATCCATCATTATCAATAAATTGGGGTCGTTACCAACCATTGCTATTATCAGTAATTTTTATGTTTCCTGGTTAATCATCACTATTGCAAGGGGCACAGTAACAATAGTAAGCGCTGTGCTTAACATCACTGAAAGCGCTGCTTTTTCAGGATGGACATTTAGATTGTTTGCGATAATAGCTATATTATCGGCCATAGGAGTGGATAGCATGAAAGTGATAACAACCAATACATCATGGGGTGTATTAGCTATGTAATGGAAAAAGCATAGCCCAAGAATAGGGTAGATAAGGTGTTTCCATAACGATGTAAAAAACGAAAATTTCCAATCAATTTTCATTTTGTAAATAGAAGATAGGATTATTCCATTAACCATCATGCCTAGAATGCTATAAGCGTCTTTAAAGTTATCTAGTGTAGATACGAATATTGGATGTAGTGTTGTGCTACTACTTTTTAATACAATTCCTAATATGGCTGCGTAAATAATGGGTAATTTTATGATTTTCGCTATGCTTTACTTGGTGGTGAAATGTCCTTTGGCAGTAATAAAATAACCTATACCCTTCATCTTTCAAGTTGCTGCTTTGTTGGCTGCGTTCACTTACCCCAGTCACATCGTTATCTATGCTCCTGGGGATGCGTTCACTTGCCGCCGCGCTGCAAATTGAAATTTATTTTGGGTATATAGTGAATCTACCTATCATAATAAATAATAAACTGAAAATCTTAGGTTAGTACTTTGTATTTTTACATGTAGGGAAATAAAAAGGCACGCTATCTAGTTGAGTTGCGTGCCTTATTGCTAATAGCTATTTTTTTATGATATTCAACAATTAATCGTCAAAACGTTTTGCTTTATAAGCTGGGCGTTTCAGGTTTTCTACAGAGAAGATGTCATCTAACTCAGCGTTGGTCAGTAGACCACGTTCTAGTACGACGTCACGAACACTTTTACCGGTTTCAGCACAGATCCTACCGACGATGTCACCATTGTGGTGACCGATGAATGGGTTCAGATAAGTGACGATACCGATTGAGTTGAATACGAAGTTTTCGCAAACCTCTTTGTTAGCTGTGATACCACTAACGCATTTTTCTACTAGGTTGCGGCAGGCATTACTTAGCAGGGAGATAGATTCAAACATGGCCTGACCGATAGCAGGCTCCATCACGTTTAATTGTAACTGGCCTGCTTCAGATGCCATAGTGACACAAATATCGTTACCAATGACTTTGAAACAAACTTGATTCACAACTTCTGGAATAACAGGGTTAACTTTTGCTGGCATGATAGAAGAACCGGCTTGCAATTCTGGCAAGTTGATTTCGTTCAGGCCAGCACGAGGACCGGAAGAGAGCAAACGCAGGTCATTACAAATTTTAGACAGTTTAACCGCTAGGCGCTTCAAAGCGCCGTGAACCATGACATAAGCACCACAGTCAGAGGTTGCTTCAATCAGATCTTCAGCGGGTATGCAAGGCAGCCCGGAGACTTCAGCCAGTTTTTCAACTGCCAGTTTCTGATAGCCTGGTGCAGTATTAAGACCGGTACCGATAGCGGTAGCACCAAGGTTAACTTCTAACAACAGTTGAGAAGTCCGGCTCAGATTTTTAACTTCTTCTTTCAGCAGGATGGAGAATGCGTTGAATTCTTGTCCTAGCGTCATAGGTACAGCATCCTGTAACTGGGTACGACCCATTTTCAGAATGTCATCAAATTCTTTGGCTTTTTTATTGAAGCCAGCGATGAGCAGTTCAAGAGACTCAATTAGTTTCAGGATCGAGTTATAAACAGCAATACGAAAACCGGTTGGGTAGGCATCGTTAGTTGACTGACTTTTATTCAGATGGTCATTTGGGTTGAGGTATTCATATTCACCCTTTTTGTGGCCTAATAGTTCCAAGCCGATGTTTGCCAGAACCTCGTTAGTGTTCATATTGAGTGAAGTACCAGCCCCCCCCTGAAACACATCAACCGGGAACTGGTCCATGCATTTACCCGCATTGAGCACTTCATCACATGCTTTGACAATGATATCGGCAATTTTTTTGGGGATGGTTTGCAATTCTTTGTTAGCTAAAGCCGCCGCTTTTTTTACCATCACCATGCCACGGATAAATTCTGGTACATCATTAATAGTGTTGTTACTGATGTAGAAGTTTTCAATCGCACGTAAGGTATGAACACCGTAATAGGCTTCAGCAGGAACTTCTCGTTTACCTAACAGGTCTTCTTCGATACGAATGTTGTTTGACATGAGAACCTTCTTATTAGATGACGTTTTTACTGTCTAATTATGCGTTTGTTAAATAATTATGTTGCCAACAGCAATAGTTGTGATATGAATTCTTCATCACCAGATTGCTGGCGTGATCATATGCTGGTTAGCAATAAATGCATTGAATCTGGATCACTTTATAGTGGTAATTTGCTGAACATGATTCTATATATGTGATGTAAATCACAATTGTATGCCTAATCCGTAAAATCTTCATAGGATTGAAAATGATAGTTATGATCCCAATTACTAATCTCTATAAACTGAAAAAAATGCTAATTTGGTTGTCCCTTGGATCTTGTTGATATGATTTATTCAGGATACAACCTCTCCAGCTAAATCAATTGAAGGAGAATCAAGTGCGTTGGTTGCCATTTATCCTGATATTTTTACTTATCTATATTGAGTCAACTTTATTTGTACGTGTCGCATCTGAATTAGGGGTATTGCTAACTCTGTTACTGGTGTTGTTTACTTCCTGTGTCGGTATCTCTTTGGTACGTAATCAGGGAGTAAAGAACTTTATTCAGCTCCAGCAGAAATTAGTTGCCGGAGAAAGCCCTGCGGTAGAAATGATAAAGAGTGTGTCTCTTGTACTGGCCGGTTTTCTGCTACTGCTTCCTGGTTTTTTTACTGATTTCCTCGGGTTGCTGTTGTTACTGCCTCCTGTTCAGAAAACGCTGGTGATGAAACTGATGCCACATATTAATTTCTATCGTCCTCATAATAGAAATGGGTTCAAACAGGGCGGTAACACCTTTGAAGGGGAATACGAGCGCAAGCAAGATGATTCCTCCCATACATTGAACGACCATAAACGTGATGATGATGAACATAAACCTCGTTGATAAGAAAGTATTTTTTCTAATCACAGGGGTTTTTTCTGCGGGTAAGAAAAGAATAAAATATTTTTCTTGCCTGCCCTTGAAGTGTCATAAATAAGTCCCCATTTAATTTATTATGATACTGGTTCGTGAAAGCATACTAGTATCAATCCTCTTACCTGATATGGACTTTCTTATAGGAGAGCTATCAATGAATATTCGTCCATTGCATGATCGTGTAATCGTCAAGCGTAAAGAAGTTGAATCAAAATCTGCTGGCGGTATTGTGCTGACTGGCGCGGCTGCGGGCAAATCTACTCGTGGTGAAGTTTTGGCTGTAGGCAATGGCCGCATCCTTGACAGCGGTGACGTAAAAGCGCTGAGTGTGAAAGTTGGGGATATCGTTATTTTTAACGAAGGTTATGGTGTTAAGTCAGAGAAGATCGATAACGAAGAAGTATTGATCATGTCTGAAAGCGACATTTTGGCAATTGTTGAAGAGTAATTGTTGAAGCGTAAGTGTTGCGCTTAGATCTTCTTAACTGAACGAATTTAAAGGAAAGAAACAATGGCAGCTAAAGACGTAAAATTTGGTAGCGATGCTCGCGTTAAGATGCTACGTGGTGTGAATGTTCTTGCTGATGCAGTAAAAGTAACCTTGGGTCCTAAAGGCCGTAACGTTATTCTGGATAAATCTTTTGGTGCTCCTGCAATCACTAAAGATGGCGTTTCAGTTGCTCGTGAAATTGAACTGGAAGATAAGTTCGAAAATATGGGCGCTCAGATGGTGAAAGAAGTTGCCTCTAAAGCAAATGATGCTGCGGGTGACGGTACAACGACTGCAACTGTATTGGCTCAATCTATTGTTACTGAAGGTCTGAAAGCCGTAGCCGCTGGCATGAACCCAATGGATCTGAAACGTGGTATTGATAAAGCTGTGGTTGCAGCCGTTGAAGAACTGAAAAAGCTGTCTGAACCTTGCTTAGATTCCACCGCTATTGCTCAGGTAGGTACTATCTCCGCCAATTCCGACGAAACTGTAGGTAAGTTGATCGCAGAAGCGATGGACAAAGTCGGTAAAGAAGGTGTAATCACCGTTGAAGAAGGTACTGGCCTGGAAGATGAACTGGATGTCGTTGAAGGTATGCAGTTCGACCGTGGTTACCTCTCTCCTTATTTCATCAACAAACCAGAAACTGGTTCTGTTGAATTAGAAAACCCATTTATTCTGCTGGTAGATAAAAAAATCTCCAACATCCGTGAACTGTTGCCAGTTCTGGAAGGTGTTGCTAAAGCAAGCAAGCCTCTGCTGATCATTGCTGAAGATGTTGAAGGTGAAGCATTGGCAACTCTGGTTGTTAATACCATGCGTGGCATCGTGAAAGTTGCAGCGGTTAAAGCTCCTGGTTTCGGTGACCGCCGCAAGGCTATGTTGCAAGATATCGCTGTTCTGACTGGCGGTATCGTTATCTCTGAAGAGATCGGTCTGGAACTGGAAAAAGCAACTCTGGAAGATCTGGGTCAGGCAAAACGTGTTGTTATCAACAAAGACACTACAACTATTATTGATGGTGTTGGTGACAAAGTTGGAATCGATGGCCGTGTTTCTCAGATTCGTCAGCAGATCCAAGAATCTACTTCTGATTACGATCGTGAAAAACTGCAAGAACGCGTAGCTAAGCTGGCTGGCGGTGTTGCTGTTATTAAAGTTGGTGCTGCAACAGAAGTTGAAATGAAAGAAAAACGTGCCCGTGTTGACGATGCCCTGCATGCAACCCGCGCTGCGGTAGAAGAAGGCGTGGTCGCTGGTGGTGGTGTGGCACTGGTTCGTGTTGCAGCTGCTATTGCTAGTCTAAAAGGCGACAACCAAGATCAAAACGTAGGTATCCGTGTTGCAATGCGCGCAATGGAAGCACCTCTGCGTCAGATCGTTGACAACGCAGGCGAAGAACCTTCAGTTGTTGCAAACAAGGTGAAAGCAGGTGAAGGCAACTACGGTTATAACGCGACTACTGAACAGTATGGCAATATGATCGAAATGGGTATTCTGGACCCAACCAAAGTAACCCGTTCTGCACTGCAATTCGCAGCATCTATTGCTGGCCTGATGATCACCACTGAGTGTATGGTGACTGACCTGCCTAAAGATGACAAAGCTGATTTAGGTGGAGCAGGCGGTATGGGTGGCATGGGTGGAATGGGCGGCATGATGTAATAGCCGTTCAGTCGCCGGTATTGAACCCTCAATACGCGATATGAATATCAGACGGGCGGAGTAATCTGCCCGTTTTTTTTATATTTATGTGTATACCCTTCATCTTTAAAGTTGTTGTTTTGTTGGCTGCGTTCACTTGCCGCCGCCCTGCAACTTGAAATCTATTGGGTATATTGGGGATAAATCAAAATTCAGAGTGATGATTAATGGATATATTTCGGAATTTTTATTTATGCTAGATGTGGTATATTTATTTCTCTCCACTGGAGTTTTTGTGTTTTTGCCACCAGATAATAAAAAAAGGAAATAATAATTCCTTGCGGATATATAGGTAATAGATTGTTAAATCAAGATTATTCTTATGCTAACTATCTAAAAAGTCATCAGTTATTATCATAGTATATTATTATATTTTTATGTCGTTCTAATATTATCTTTTTTATTCATTTTTTTGTTGTAATTGATAAAATCTTTTATGTTATCTTTAATAAGCCAGTTTTTGTAACATCAACTTTGAAGTTTTTCATGTTATTTATTTAGCTATTTTTCTCTATTTTTACTGAATTTGTCCTGATATAAAAAGCTTTTAGCCCGAATATTTCATTGCAAGGATTCAGTTATAAATTATTTGCTTTGCGATATTGGTGTGTAACAAGGTATATTGATGATTAATTGTCGAATTTTCAACAATAAATGAGGGAAAACATGCGAATTAAAGTTTTGTTCAGTGCTTCAGCATTGTTACTGTTAGCAGGATGTACCGCCACTAACCAATTAACTTCCAGTGGCTCACAGATTCGTTTTGTTGATACTAAGCCAGGCAGCGAGTGTCAGTTATTAGGTGAAGTGACAGGCATTCAAAGTAACTGGATTGGTGTAAGTAATGAAAGCAGCTCAATGCGCGGTGCAGCTAATGATTTGCGTAATAAAGCCGCAGCTATGGGCGGAAATGTGATTTATGGTGTAACCAGCCCAAGTGAAAGTCTATTATCAAGCTTTGCTCCATTAGACAGTAAAATGGTTGGTCAAGTTTATAAATGTCAGTAATGGTATTCAGGTTTTGAATGGCATGCCCGGTAAGAAAGTACCCGGGCATGAGTTTTTGTCACTTTTGCTTTAATCCCAAATCTAATGGTGTTTTACTCGATTCTCCACCGATTTCTCTCGCTAGGCGTGGCACTAAGTAACCTGAAACTTTTGTCAGTAATTCCCGGATAATTTCTCTGGCTTCCTCATCACTTACCATAAAGTGAGCGGCACCTTGCACTTTATCGAGTACATGAATGTAGTAAGGCAAAATTCCTGCATCAAATAGAGCGTTGCTCAGATCAGCTAGCGTATCAGAATGATTATTGACACCACGTAATAGCACACTTTGGTTCAGTAACGTAATGCCTGCGCGTTTCAGTAACATCATGCTGTTTCGTAAAGATTGATCGATTTCATTAGCATGATTGATGTGTGTCACCATGATCACCTGTAATCTTGATTGGGCCAGCCGATTGCAAAGCGTAGTTGTGATCCGAGCAGGAATAACCACGGGTAGACGGGTGTGAATACGCAGTCGTTTGATATGAGAAATCTTTTCCAGGTTGCTGATCAGCCAATCCAGTTCGTGATCTTTTGCCATTAATGGATCGCCGCCAGAGAAAATGATCTCATCAAGCTCAGGATGTTGTTGAATGTAATTTAATGCTTGCTGCCAGTTGCGTTTATTACCTTTGTTATCCTCATATGGGAAATGACGACGGAAACAATAACGGCAGTTAACCGCGCATCCTCCTTTAACCAGCAATAATGCGCGGTTACGGTATTTATGTAACAAACCGGGAACAGCACTGCGTTGTTCATCCAGAGGATCGGTAGAAAAACTGGGTGCAATGTTGAACTCTTCCGCTGCTGTTATGACTTGTAGTAACAGTGGATCATAAGGATCGCCTGCTTGCATACGGGCAGCAAAAGCTCTGGGTACCCGTAGTGGAAACAGGCGACGTGCGCGGCTTCCTTTGGTCAACTCCGGGTGTTCATGTAAAGATAATAATTGTAATAATTCATCAGGATCAGTAATAACATCTGTAAGTTGTTTCAACCAGTCTTCTCTGATGACGATCTTTGGGGTTATAATGTGCGCCATTTTTTGGCTAAGCCATTTTGTTTAAATTAGAGGGTCTCCATGGCTACTTATAGTACCAATGAATTCCGTTCAGGTCTTAAAATCATGTTAGATGGCGAGCCGTGCGCTATCCTTGAGAGTGAATTCGTAAAGCCGGGTAAAGGCCAGGCGTTTGCCCGCGTTCGTATCCGCAAGCTAATTTCCGGTAAACTGTTAGAAAAAACTTTCAAATCTACTGACTCTGTAGAATCTGCTGATGTGATGGATATGAACCTAGCTTACCTGTATAACGATGGTGAGTTCTGGCACTTCATGAACAACGAAACCTTTGAGCAGTTAGCTGCTGATGAAAAAGCAGTTGGCGAAAACGCGAAATGGTTGGTTGAACAGGCGGAATGTATCCTGACGCTGTGGAATGGTCAGCCTATCTCTGTAACTCCACCAAACTTTGTTGAATTGGAAATCACTGATACCGATCCAGGTTTGAAAGGTGACACTGCTGGTACAGGTGGTAAACCCGCAACTCTGAGTACTGGCGCTGTGGTTAAAGTACCTCTGTTCGTACAAATCGGCGAAGTGATCAAAGTAGATACCCGTTCTGGTGAATACGTTTCCCGTGTGAAATAACCGTTGACGGCAACGGGATTTAGTAAAAACCGCAGTTTTGGCAACAGGCTGCGGTTTTTCTTAATTGATGAGCAATGTGTAAGGGATAAGCTTTATATCTCTGGATTATCGTAAAATCGCGCTATTGATACCGTGATTTTACGCAATTATAATCTGCTTTCACTTCTAATGGTTATCTAGGACGACCTAGGTATACTGCCGTTTCTTGGGGACGACCTCGCAACTCTAGGGGACGTTGATATGTCCTGGTTTATTCTTGTTATTGCTGGTTTATTTGAAATCGTCTGGGCGGTAGGTCTGAAATACACGCATGGTTTCACTCGCTTAATGCCAAGTCTTATGACAGTCAGTGCTATAGCGCTTAGTATGGGATTGCTTGCGTATGCAATGAGGGGATTACCTGTAGGTACAGCCTATGCCGTGTGGACTGGAATAGGCGCAGTGGGTACTGCCATTTTTGGCATCATCGTGTTGGGTGAATCTGCGAGTATCGCCAGAATATTGAGCCTCGTTCTGATTGTTTCTGGTATTATTGGTCTGAAATTGACCAGTTAATTTTAAACTGCACTCCAAAGGCTTGGGTGAAGAGTAAATAATCTCGGATGGTAGCCTAAGAGCCTTCACATATGAAAGTCACTTAAAGTAAAGGATATATACCCGTTATCTTTCAAGCTGCTGCTTTGTTGGCTGCGTTTACTTACCCCAGTCACATAGTTATCTATGCTCCTAGGGGGGCGTTCACTTGCCGTCGCGATCCATCTTGAAATCCATTGGGTATAGATCTGAAAAGGTACTGATAAGTTAAAGGCCGGGGTTGATTGGCCTTTAACTCATTACAGTTCGATTACAGTGTGAAAACCCCGATAGTAGCAATAACACTCAGAATTGCTGCCATGCCGTAGAAGACCCATTTACCCGCAGGGATATGAATTTTCAAGTCATGCATACCGTGGTGGATACGATGTAAACCGCACCATAGCGGCAGAATGATCATCAGCAATAAGAAAGCACGGCCAATGAAGCTCTGGCAGAAGATCAGGATTCGCTCATAGCTTAATGCTGTTGGTGCTATTCCCAATGGTAAAAGGATTGCTATCAGTAAAATAATGGCTGGGGTTACAATTGCGCCCCACATACCGCCAGCACCAAATAATCCCCAGAAAATCGGTTCATCGGAACGTTTAGGTATTTGATTCATCAGATCCTCCCTGGGATTAAAGTAAGGCTATGCCTAAGATGATAGCGGTGACGATAATGGTAATAGTCCATAGCAGCTTGATCACAGGTTCAGGCCCCATCTTTTCACCTTTTATCACTACGTTAGCTGCTTTGGGTGCCAGTTCAAACCAAGTTTTGGTATGCAGTAGAGCGCCCAGTAGAGTGATGAGGTTAATCAGTAAGATCACGGGATTTTGCAGGAATGCGACAAATCCATCCCAGCTCTGTGTGCCACCTTTCAGAGCGAATACACCGTATATCAATAAGATACTGAACCACACCGTAGTAACCGCAGTACTTTCACGGAGAATATAGAAGCGGTAAAAGCCCAGTTTTTGCCACCAGTTGGGAGCCATACTGCGAACATAAGGTTTACGTTTGGTCATCATTGTATATTTCTCCCCTTACTGTGGTTTCAGCATGGCGATCATGAAGTCTTTAGCACTTTCGATCTTGCCTTGTTGAATTGCAGCGGCCGGATCGACATGTTTCGGGCAAACTTCAGAACAATAGCCAACGAAAGTACAGCTCCATACGCCATTTTGGCTGTTAAGTTGCGGCATACGCTCTTTCTTACCGCGGTCACGATTGTCAAGATTGTAACGATGAGCCAGAGTGATCGCCGCTGGGCCGATAAATTCAGGGTTCAAACCAAATTGAGGGCAAGCGGCATAGCACAAGCCGCAGTTGATACAGCCGGAAAACTGATGGTATTTTTCCATCTGTGCTGGAGTTTGAATATTCGGACCTTCAGACGGTTTACGGTCGTTTCCGATGATGTATGGCTTGATGGCTTCCAGGCTTTCAATGAAGTGAGTCATATCAACGACCAAATCACGCTCAATAGGGAAGTTAGCCAATGCTTCAATTTTCATGCCCTGTGGATAATCACGTAGGAAGGTTTTACAGGCCAATTTGGGCACACGCTCAACCATCATACCGCAAGAGCCACAGATAGCCATACGGCAGGACCAGCGGTAAGAGAGGTCGGGAGCCAGATTGTCTTTAATGTAACCTAACGCATCAAGCAGGGAGGTTTGATCATCGTAAGGAACTTCATAGGTTATAAAATGGGGCTCATGGTCACTTTCCGGGTTATAGCGCATGACCTCCATTCTCAGGGTTTTCATATCAGCCATTCGCCTGCTCCTTATGCTCTTTCTCTTGTGCTGCGGCTTCACCGCCGTACACGCGTTTTGCTGGAGTAGATTTGGTAATTTTTACGTTGCTATATTTTAGGCCAGGTGTGCTGTCAGGCTTATAGAAAGCCAACGTATGTTTCAGGAAGTTTTCATCATCACGTTCGGTACAACCTTCATCCAGACGTTGATGTGCACCACGGGATTCTTTTCGGTTGATTGCAGAGTGAATCATACATTCGGCGACTTCCAGACCGAAACCAAGTTCAATGGTATATAGCAGATCAGTGTTGAATACACTGGTGTTATCAGTAATCTGAACGTGTTTAAAGCGATCTTTTAGCTCGGCAATCTTATCAACAGTTTTCTGCATTAATTCAGGGGTACGGTAGATACCGCAGCCTTCTTCCATAGAAAGCCCCAATTCATTGCGGATCTTAGACCAACTTTCAGTACCTTTTTGTTTTAGCAGATTGTTAAGACGCGCTATGACATCATGTGCTTGAGTATCCAGTGCATGATTGTTAGCCGACGTTGCCTGCTGAGCGTGTTTCACGGCTTCTTCACCCGCCAGACGGCCAAAGACCACTAGTTCAGCCAAAGAGTTGGAACCAAGGCGGTTTGCACCATGTAGACCAACAGAAGAACATTCGCCAACAGCAAACAGTCCTTTAATACGGGTTTCACACTTCTGGTCAGTTTCGATACCGCCCATGGTGTAATGTGCGGTAGGGCGAACCGGAATGGGTTCTTTCACCGGATCAACGCCAACATACGCTTTTGCCAGTTCACAAATAAAGGGCAGGCGCTCAAGTAATTTCTTCTCACCTAGATGGCGTAGATCCAGATAAACCACATCGCCACGTTGAGTCGAAATTGTACGACCGGCACGCCATTCATGCCAAAAAGCTTGAGAAACTTTGTCACGGGGACCTAGTTCCATATATTTGTTTTCAGGTTTGCCTAATGGAGTTTCAGGGCCGAGGCCATAATCTTGTAAATAGCGGTAGCCATCTTTGTTGACCAGAATTCCACCTTCACCACGACAACCTTCTGTCATTAGGATACCGGAACCTGGCAGGCCGGTTGGATGGTACTGAACAAATTCCATATCACGTAGTGGTACACCATGACGGAATGCCATGCCCATGCCATCACCAGTCACGATACCGCCGTTAGTATTGTAACGGTATACGCGACCTGCCCCACCGGTTGCCATAATAACGGCATTGGCCCGGATTTGAATTTTGGTGCCTTCCATCATATTTAGTGCAACTAAGCCACGAGCTTGTCCTTCATCTACTAGGATGTCGAGGACAAAATGTTCGTCAAAACGTTGAATCTGCGGGTACTTAAGAGAGGTCTGGAATAGGGTATGTAGCATATGGAAGCCAGTTTTATCCGCCGCAAACCAGGTACGTTCTATCTTCATACCACCGAAACGACGCACGTTGACGGAACCATCTTCTCTACGGCTCCATGGGCAGCCCCATTGCTCCAGTTGGATCATTTCTGTCGGGCAATGTTCGACAAAGTATTCAACGACATCTTGTTCACACAGCCAGTCACCACCGGATACCGTGTCATTGAAATGGAAATCATAGGAGTCGTGAGCTTGAGTGACTGCGGCTGATCCGCCTTCTGCTGCCACCGTGTGGCTACGCATTGGGTAGACTTTTGAGATCAAAGCAATCTTCATTTGAGGATTGGCCTCAGCGGCGGCAATTGCCGCCCGTAGACCTGCGCCCCCGGCTCCGATAATAGCGAGATCGGCATTAAAGGTTTGCACTGTGCTTCTCCATTGTTCAAGTGAAATGAGTCAGTAATCAAAAGCGTTATAACTATCCATAAATGTTGTTGTTATTGTTTATCATATGGCAGGATTCTGTAGATAAAATCTGTGCTTTGACGATTAAGGATAGTTATTTGTTACTTTTTTGTCTGGGATTAAGTATAGCGAATTGCAAATGGGGGAAATTTGATATGAAAGGGGGTTTTGTTGGATTTGATTATGAATATACCCGTTATCTTTCAAGTTGCCTCTTGGTTGGCGGCACTCACTCACCCCGGTCACATCGTTATCTATACCTTTCATCTTTCAAGCTGCTGCTTTGTTGGCTGCGTTCACTTACCCCAGTCACATCGTTATCTATGCTCCTGGGGATGCGTTCTCTTGCCGCCGCGATCCATCTTGAAATCCATAAGGTATATATTGATCTAAAACAAAAATTGGCCCTTTTTTCTTTGCATTCATCTTAAGGATTAATTGTTTAGATATTTTAATTGATTCTATTATCCAGAATTGGGTTGTAGAGTGATAACCTAGAGAGGGAGTATTAATTGATTTGATGATATAATACTATGAAAGTTTAATGATATTCGAAAGTAGTATTTTTAAAATAATATGATTGTCAACTAAATATATAAAATAAATAATCAGTTATTTTAATTAGTTAATTCAGGATGGTTGTTAAAATTATTAATTATATTTTATAGTTGTTTTTATTGATTGTTAATTATTATTCTGAATTTAAGATTAAAAAGTTATGAGCAGAGAGGGAATATCTGTGATTATTTATCTTGAAGCTGTAAGATAAAGATAAAGATAAAGATAAAGATAAAGATAAAGAT
>NZ_LJCS01000076.1:0-17007 GCF_001280945.1 Photorhabdus heterorhabditis
TCATCTCGCGGATTTCCCCGACTTCTCAACCGGTAAGGCATATTCACAATCGGCTTGCCTTGCTCATCCACCAATTGGAATTCTATCCAGTGTTTCAGAATGTTTTTACAGTCAATATGATCGAGTGGACCTAATTTGCTCATCGATATGATTTCCTTCTTTTAACATTACATATAGGCGCGCAGCCCAAACATCATGTCCTGAAAGTCCCACAAGACTTCCCCCGTCCGAGCATCAATCACTTTCATCATCAGAAAAGCGCCCATGCTGATGAAGGATGTCATCAGACGCATTACCACCAGACTGAACTGATACATCTCCCCCTGATTGACATAACAATCCGGGTTCAGGGTCAGGATAAGCTGGTGACCCCGCACTGGAACGCCCTTATCCAAACGATCCATCGGGATGTTCTCCAGTTGGACGATGCCGTTTATATGTGCCTGAATACGCCGGCTTAATACCTGATCTGGAGAAAAATCAAATATCTTCAGAAAGTCTTGTAACGAAAGAGTGTTAAATATTATCCAGGGCGAGCCAGCAAAGTAGGAAATGAGTGACCAGCTCGACTTTTTCTCTATCATCGGTGGATAGCAGGCAGAAACCGGGGTGATATTACTGACTTTCAACCCCGTAGCGTTTTCTCCCGACCGATTAATCTCACCAATATCGAGATCAACAGCCTGAGAATGATAACCGGTAAATTGACAAAAAATGGATTGCGGCAGCAGGTTATTCGCCGGCTGACCATAACAATCAAAAAAGTGAAGCTGATGTTGGGTATGCTGCAAAATATCGCAGTCCGTATTCAATTGATAATAGTAAAGAAACTCAGCATCCGGCTGGAAATGGGCCGTTGGCGTAATTTTTTCGATAGGCAAATAGCAGTATGGCTGTCCGCGTTCCAACTTCGGCTCAGTCAATGTATAAACGTGATCAAGGCTGAACAGCTGTTGAGTCGGCTCTAATGGGATTTTATAATCGTTTTTCCCCTTGTTTACCGGGATTTCCACACTGGTCATCGGCTCCAAGTGCCTGACCGGTACACAATCCAACAAGAAGGTTTGGGTAATATCAGTCAGCTCCAGATTGCCTTCAAACCGCAAAATCAGCTCAAATGTCCGATCTGCATTCAATTTTACTGACGGATGATTCTGCTTGATATCAATGGTCACAAAATCATGGACATGAGGCAGATAATAGTATTCTGTCATCAGTTGCAGAATGGAAGATGGCAAGTTTTCCTTGGTCGGAAGAATGAAAACCTGCCGTTCTGTCCCCCACAACGCCGATACCGGGTAGCTGTTACGCAACTTGATGGTTTCACCCTGCGTCCGTAACTTGATATCACAGAGATAAAAGTCGAGCCATAAGGCTAATTGCGCCGCCTGTTCACGATCACGGCCTAAAAAGAAATGCAGTGGCCGGCTTCGCCATTCCGAGGTATTGCCCGAATAACACAGCGTTAACGTTATCTCACTGTACTCTGCCGTTGTGTTTAATTGCCGGTTAATCACCGTCAGCGGTTCGATATGCAGGGGACAACAGGTTTCAAAACGCATTTTCTGTTCACCTTCGCCAGCAAAAACCGGTGTCCCCGCCGGCAGAGTTGTCGCGCCTAAGTGATTTTCCCCAGTCGATGAAAACTGAACGAGACTCGTTGGTGGTAACGGACGCAATGCTTGCGGCCAAATACGCATCATCATCCCTAACCAATATTCAGGAAAATCATCTTCAATTTTATAGCGGACGCGGGAAGCGAGCAGTGCAAAGCCCTGTATTAATCGCTCAACCCCCGGATCACCGGCCCCTTCAGATAAAAAATCCGCCAGATGTGGGCTTTCTTTTGCGACTTCCTGCGCCAGTTGCCGCATATAGCTCAGTTCTTGCAGGAAAAGCGATAGTCTTCTATTCATCACGCACTCTCCTACATGATTTTTATCTGACACAATGTTTGTGAGGCGATCAAAGTCGCCCCACAAGAAGTTTTCATACCCTCCAGAGCGAGCCCTTGTTGATTGGTTCCGACTGTCGTCGAAGTCCCTTCAACAATAGTTTGATACCCGCCACACGTTGGACAGGACACCGGATCGTTAATCCGCGCCACACCTTTGCCCAAAACCAGAAAACTCTCATCACCAATTAATACAGAACCACCGTGAGACGTTTTGTCACCTTGTCGTATGATATTTTTCAACATAGATATCCCGCCAGAAATGAAAAGGATTGATTGCGTCACCAAAGAAATAAGATAGTAAAAATCCTATTATCAAGGCAAAAAGCACCGCTTACGCCATGAGTCATGGTGCATTGAACGACAGGAAGATAAAATATACCCTTTATCCTTCAAGTTGCTGCTTTGTTGGCTGCTTTCACTTACCCCAGTCACAGAGTTATCTATGCTCCTGGAGATGCGTTCACTTGCCACTGCGCTGCAAATTGAAATCTATTGGGTATATATCCCCATCAATTAATCCCTTTGAGCAAAGGGAACGGGATTGAAAGTTTCCTTCATATTGTTCATATGACGAAACCTAAAGTATAATTATTAAACTATCATCAAATAGCAAGAAAATTTTATATTTTTTTTACTCACGGAAAGTCAGTGTGTAAGAATGTGTGACAAATTCAACAGGGGCTGAGTTATCATTAAACTCCGAAAGACGAGATACTAAAGATAATCCCTTTCCCATATAGGACGATCCACGATATATAAAACCGTCTGGCATTGACTTATTTTTCACTAAATGGCTATGAAGCCAGATATTCAAATTATTAATTTTTAATTAAAAATATCGCTATTACTATTTATCACAGCGACCAATGACATCATCTATTTAATCTTTCAACTAATCGTTTGATTAATAACTTAGTCTGCATTAAATACCGGAGACATTCTCGATATTATCTAACTCAGTATACTCCGGTGTTAACTGATTTTCTGTTAGGAATAGAAATGTCTTAGTGATCCAAATACCAATAAATTCTCATTATCCTATTTCACTCATAAAAAAACTGGAATTAAGTCGTATAGAAATAAAAAAACGCTTGGGATGATTAGGCACACATTCACCATTAATGATCTCATTCATTTGTGTCATGCTTTCAGTCAACCTGGCAAACCATTTACTATCCATCTTTACCACCTCTGATTTAAGTCTCTCAGGATTTTCTTCTCTGATTCACTCAGAGAATCCTGTATACCCTTTTTATAAATCAACAGCAATCTGATGTGTGAAACGTCCATTTATATGTGAGATAATTCCGTATGTAATCTGTTCTAGGCAAGAAATACTACCTATCAATAATTTAATTTACTCTATACCCTTCATCCTTCAAGTTGCTGCTTTGTTGGCTGCGTTTACTTGCCGCCGCGCTGCAAATTGAAATCTATTGGGTGTAATCATTTTATTTTACACAATTTTTGCAAAGAATTGGAATTAATGACAATTCTGATTTTCTAGCATATTAGATTAGGAAATTAAAAAAAGGAATCTTATTCTTTTATTCTAAAGAATCTGGGAAGTCATTTAAAATGAAAAATCATAACAAAGTTTATTATTCAATTTGAAATTAAGATTTCATAAAAAAAACAAAAATGAAAAAACAATTATAACACCAAATTAACCATCTCTCTGAAAATTATTATTGTTATTAACGCAGATCACAATCCATGATTTTTTTCATTGTTGCTTCAATCATAAAAATATAAATTTTCCTTTAGTCAAATATATAAAAATCTTTGACTAAATTATTTCTATAAAATATAATTTCGGAGACAATACTATGTACAATTGGTCAGGGAATGTTCTAGCTAACGCTATAAACGGTACATCCACAGGGATTATTCTCAAACAAGGAGATACAATCTCTGTTGTTGCTCATGGATGGGTGAAATATGGCCTTGGTGATACTGAATGGGCATCACCTGATGGCCCTGTACCTAATAATCCACAACCGCCATCAATAGCTACGCTCGTCGCTAAAATTGCCAACAGAAAGTTTAAAATTGGCAATGGAATACTTCATAAAACAGTTCCTGTAGATGGCGAATTAATACTTTTATTCAATGACACAACGGGTAATTATGGTAATAACTCACGTGAATTCCAAGTCGAGGTCATAATAGAATCTAAATACTCCCCTCTACAAGAAATAGTGTAAATATGTATTAACAATAAAATAATAAACATTCTCTCATTGATATAATGCCAAGTGAAAAGTTACATCATTTCACTTGGCAGATGGCATCCCACAATCTATGATATCAACTAAAAATAAGGTTTTTCCTACCAATAAAACAGGCCACGCAATGCGCAGCCATTAATAAATTGCACTAGCGAATTAAGTCATCAGAATATTATTTCTCCCGAACACCTTCGAGAGAAATTAATAAATCCGCTTCCTGTGATTTAGGCCCCAAATCTTTTTGGAAATTAAAGTCTTTCAGTTTGATTTTGCCATAAGCTTCAAAACCTGCGCGGTAACCACCCCACGGATCTTTACCTTCACCCATCAGTTTTGCATTCAGTACCACTGGCTTTGTCACACCGTTTAAAGTCAGATCACCTGTAACAATATATTTCTCCCCTTCTTTTTTCACTGCAGTTGAAATGAATTTTGCTTCAGGGTATTTCTCTGTATTAAAGTAATCTTTACTACGCAGATGTTTATCACGCTCAGCATGATTAGTGTCCAGACTGGCTATTTTGATCGTCACATCAACTTTATTCGCTGCCGGATTTTTCTCATCAAATGTGAAAGAACCATCAAAATCTTTAAATGTCCCATATAACCAGCTGTAACCCAAATGCTGAATGCGGAATTCAATAAAAGCGTGCTGGCCTGGGATATCAATTTTATAATTGGCTGCTAATGCAGAACTTGCATTCAGTAACAATGCACCCGCAGTCAGGCCAAGTAACGTCTTCTTCAACAACATATTATTCTCCATAAGCATTTTTTGTATTATTCAGAACGGAAACCCAGCATACGCTTTAGGGTTGCATCACGATCAATAAGATGATGTTTTAACGCCGCAATAGTATGTAATAGCGATAAAATCACCACCGTCCAGGCAAGGTAAAGATGAATCATTCCAGCAGCATCTGCCTGTTTGCCCTGACCCATTAATGTGGCTGGCACAGTAAACCAATCAAAGACAGTAATCGGTTGTCCATCAGCGGTCGAAATTAAATAACCACTAATTAAAATGCCAAACAGTAAGATGTACAACATAATATGCATTAAAACAGCACTGACCCTAGTCAAACAGCTATAACTGGCTAATGGTTTTGGTAGTGGTGATACAAAACGCCAGATAACACGCACAACCATCGTTATCAGTAGCACTATTCCGATGCTTTTATGAATTTCAGGTGCTTTGTGATACCACGTATCGTAATATCCCAATGTCACCATCCACAATCCTAGTGCAAACATGCCATACACAGCCAATGCAACCAGCCAGTGTAAAAGGACGGATAAATGACCAAATTGGTTAGAAGTATTCTTCCAAAGCATATGTAGTTCCTTTTTAGGTCAATGCTGGTGAGCTGTTTTGGATTAATTAAATCATAAACTATATGGATTTCTTTTTTATTAAAAATTTCAACAAATAATTTGCAAAAGATTTTCAATTTTAATCAATAAAACTCATTTAAGAATAAAAAACATTAAATAACAATGAAATAGGGGAAAAATCACATTAATAGCGATACCCAAAAACACATAATATATATCTTTTTATTATATTGGATTTTGAATTTTAACTCATGAGCGAATCAATTATCTTATTCTCTATTGTTTATTTTATAATTTTTTGTTTATAAGGGATTTAATTACCTAAAAAAAAGTAGCTATGATGAAAAAAATTTCGTTTATACCGTATATTGATTATTTTAACAATAAAAGTGAATAAAACATGAGGAATATCACTATTTACAGCAACAAATCTTACAGCATTAATCATGTAATAGTGGTAAAAATAAGATCAATAATTATCAAAAATGAGGTTTTTATGTCAGATAACATCTTACAAGCACTTACTTTATTAAAATCGAAAAAATGGGTCGATTTGACACACAGCTTCGATAAAGACTCTCCACGTTTTTTTATGTTTGATTCAGCAGAATTTAAAACTCTTTTTGATTATAAAGATGGCTTTTTTACTCAGCAATTTTCTTTTCCCGGCCAATATGGGACTCACATTGATGCGCCCTGCCATTTTGTTCCCAATACCCGTTATGCTGATGAGCTAGAATTAAAAGAGCTGGTTTTACCTTTAATCGTACTTGATCAATCAGAAAGAGCAAAACAAGACCCTAATTTTTCACTTTCTAAAGCAGATATTCTTAAATTTGAAGAAGAATACGGGATTATTGAAGCGGGGACTTTCCTTGCTCTCAGAACTGACTGGAGTAAACGTTGGCCATCTCAGGAAAAAATGGAAAATAAAGATGATTCTGGCAATAACCAGACACCGGGTTGGGGAATAGACGCCCTCAAATTTTTATTTGAAGAACGCCATATTAAAGCCGTTGGGCATGAAACATTTGATACCGACGCCGCTAAAGATTTTAGAAAGAATAATGCGTTGCTAAGCGAAGATTATGTGTTAAAACAAGATACCTATCAGATAGAACTTTTGGCTAATTTGGATCAGGTACCTGTGCGTGGTGCCGTCATTTTCAATATCGTGGCCAAACCTAAGAAAGCCTCTGGTTTTCCGGTTCGCTCGTTTGCCATACTCCCATAATGGTTCCCCAATGCCGTATATTCATTACGGCATTATATACCCTTCATCTTTCAAGCTGCTGCTTTGTTGGCAGCACTCACTCCGGTCACATAATTTTTCGATAAAATACGTTTTTTATCTTCGCCGACTGTCACAAAGCAACAGTAAAGTGGAACGTCATATGTTGAATATGGTATAAAACCTGCCGTTTTTTCTTATGAATCATTTTGTATAGGGTATTGTTTGCTACAATATGCCTATTCTCGTTCGTAATTTAAGGTAACCAGGTGAATATTCAGGCGATTCTTTCAGAAAAAGTCAGCCAAGCGCTGATTGCAGCCGGTGCTCCAACCGACAGCGAAGCTCACATCCGCCAATCCGCGAAAGCACAATTTGGTGACTATCAGGCCAATGGCGTGATGGCCGCTGCGAAAAAAGTGGGTATGCCCCCCCGACAACTGGCAGAAAAAGTTGTTAGCCTGCTAGATCTGCAAGGTATCGCCAGTAAAGTTGAAATCGCTGGCCCCGGTTTTATCAACATTTTTCTTGATAAAGCATGGATTGCAGCCAATATCGAAACGGCACTGAAAGATGAAAAACTGGGCGTTACCCCGGTCGAGCCACAAACTATCGTTGTCGATTATTCCGCTCCCAATGTCGCTAAACAGATGCATGTGGGTCATCTGCGTTCCACGATTATTGGTGATGCCGCTGTCCGTACGCTCGAATTCCTCGGTCATAAGGTTATCCGCGCTAACCACGTTGGTGACTGGGGAACCCAATTCGGTATGCTGATTGCCTATCTGGAAAAAGTGCAGAACGAAAATGCCGGCGATATGGCGCTCTCCGACCTCGAAGCTTTCTACCGTGAAGCGAAAAAGCACTACGATGAAGATGAAGAGTTTGCGGTTCGCGCCCGTGGCTATGTAGTAAAACTGCAAGGCGGTGATGAATATTGTCGTACCATGTGGCGCAAGCTAGTAGACATCACGATGGCCCAGAATCAACAAACCTATGATCGTCTGAATGTCACTTTGACTAAAGACTCTGTCATGGGTGAAAGTCTGTACAACGATCTGCTGCCGGGTATTGTCGCTGATCTAAAACAAAAAGGACTGGCGGTAGAAAGTGATGGTGCAACCGTGGTTTATCTTGAAGAGTATAAAAATAAAGAAGGTGAACCGATGGGCGTTATTATCCAGAAGAAAGATGGTGGTTACCTTTACACCACAACGGATATCGCCTGTGCAAAATACCGTTATGAAACCCTGCACGCTGACCGCGTTCTTTACTACATCGACTCCCGTCAACATCAGCATTTGATGCAAGCCTGGGCTATTGTCCGTAAAGCAGGCTATATCCCAGAATCTGTGTCACTGGAACACCATATGTTCGGCATGATGTTGGGCAAAGATGGCAAACCATTTAAAACCCGCGCCGGTGGTACGGTCAGACTGACTGATCTGTTGGATGAAGCCATTGAACGGGCCAATACCCTTATCCGTGAAAAGAACCCGGATATGCCAGAAGATGAACTAAAAGAAATCGTTGAAGCTGTGGGTATCGGCGCGGTGAAATATGCTGATCTTTCCAAGAGCCGTACCACAGATTACATCTTCGATTGGGATAATATGCTCGCCTTTGAGGGCAATACTGCACCTTATATGCAATATGCCTACACCCGTGTAGCTTCAATCTTCAAACGTGCTGAAATTGATGAAAGCAGCCTGACACTGCCCGTTATCCTGAATGAAGATCGCGAACAAGCGTTAGCCACCCGTTTATTACAATTTGAAGAAACCATTACCACCGTCGCCCGCGAAGGAACGCCACATGTTATGTGTGCCTACCTGTACGATCTGGCTGGTCTGTTCTCTGGCTTCTATGAACACTGCCAGATCCTCAATGCGGAAAGTGAAGCATTACGTCAAAGCCGCCTGAAACTGGCTCTATTGACTGCTAAAACATTAAAGCAAGGTCTGAATACTTTGGGCATAGAGACAGTAGAACGGATGTAATTAATAGAGCAATCATTGCTTTGCTAAGAAATTGGCGTGATATGGGATATATACCCAATAGATTTCAAGATGCATCGCGACGGCCAGGGAGCGAATCCCCAGGCACATAGATAACTTAACTCTGTGACTGGGGTAAGTGAACGCAGCCAACAAAGAGGCAACTTGAAAGATAACAGGTATATCGTATTGTCACGCCTTTTATTTTAAGTTGTCTACTTAGCGCTACCTGAACTTATTGCAAATCGCGTTGAGCGAAATCTTTCAACCGGAATCCCATCAAAGCTAATGCAGCAAAATAACTACCCGCTCCGGCGATTACCACCATCATTAACCTCAACAAACGGATTGCCATATTTCCCTGCTCCCATGCTGGCATTAACCATAAAATCACCGCTAATACGGCGATCATTACCGCAATGGCCACAACCAGTTTAAATAAGAAAACGCCCCAACCTGCTAATGGCTTAAAAATATTTTGTTTACGTAATTGCCAATAAAGCATACTGGCATTAAAACAAGCGGCCAAACCGATAGAAAGCGCCAACCCGGCATGTTTCAATGGACCAATAAAAACAAGGTTCATTAATTGGGTCAGAATCAAAGTCGCAATCGCAATTTTTACCGGAGTTTTAATATCCTGACGGGAATAGAAGCCCGGTGCCAACACTTTGACAATAATTATCCCCATCAATCCAAAACAGTAAGCAATCAATGCGTTCTGGGTCATTTCTGCATCAAATGCAGTGAAATTACCATATTGGAAAAGAGAAACCGTCAAAGGTTTTGCCAGAATACCCAACGCAATAGCACAGGGTAACGCCAATAGAAAACAGAGCCGAAGTCCCCAATCCATCAGCCTAGTATACTCCTCATGATTTCCGCTGGAAAAACTTTTCGCTAGGGAAGGCAAAAGAATCGTTCCGAGAGCAACACCTAACACACCGGAAGGTAATTCCATCAAACGGTCAGCGTAATACATCCAAGACACAGAGCCGGATACCAGAAATGAGGCGAAAATTGTATTGATAATTAATGAAATTTGGCTGACTGAAACCCCAAGAATCGCGGGTCCCATCTGCCGCATCACCCGCCATACTCCGCTGTTACGGAAAGAAACACGCGGCAATACCAGCATGCCTATTTTTTTCAGGTGGGGAAGTTGATAGACGAGTTGCAAAACACCGCCGACAACCACCGCCCAACCCAACGCCATCACGGGTGGATTGCAATAAGGTGCGACAAACAACGCAAATATAATCATGCTGATATTAAGCAACGTCGGGACGAAAGCGGGCACAGAAAACCGGTTCCAAGTATTTAATATTGCCCCTGCCAACGAAGCCAGTGATATTAGGAAAATATAGGGAAAAGTAATTCTTAACAGATTTGTCGTCAAAATAAACTTATCCGGGGTATCAGTAAAACCCGGAGCCGTAATATAAATCACCCACGGTGCTGCTAAAATACCCAGCACAGTGACAACCGCCAGAATTAGCGTCAGCATACCGGAAACATAGGCAATAAACGTCCGGGTGGCTTCATCACCCTGTTGATTTTTATATTCTGCCAAAATAGGCACAAATGCCTGAGAAAATGCCCCTTCCGCAAATATACGGCGCAATAGATTAGGTAATTTAAATGCAACAAAAAAGGCATCCGGGGCCGCACCCGCGCCAAATATACGGGCAATAATGGCATCTCGGATAAAACCCAGCACCCGGGAAAACATAGTCATAGAGCTGACCGCCGCCAGCGACTTCAATAAACTCATCGTATTTATCTCAAAATCATGTTAATTGATTTCCGAACTGTCTGTATAGCAGTACACCGTTAGATATTAACTTCAACCTGCTGATTGTCAAAGAATATAATGGTTGTAAAGTGAAAAAATCCTTTTAAGAAATATTTAATTTCATCATAAAATCAATGAATTATTAATTTACACAAAAAAAGCAAATCAGATTCGACGCAAACATCATCCTTTTATAGCAGCAAAAACACGGATTTGGGTAGAACTGAATAGACATTAAAATAAGTCGATTTATCAGAAACTTTTATAATCGCTGGAGCGAATAGTAAATAAATGATAAAACAATGACATGAATATAAATTAAATTCCATTAATCATAAAACAAGTCATCTAAATATTTATTTTCAATTTAACTGACATTATCCAAAAAATGAAAACTCATCAAGTCATTATGAAATGAAACTCGGCACTCATTAAATCCATAATCAATAATAATAAAATGTTCATTGAAATATTTAAAGGAACACGGACATATTTATTTTCGGATTAACGATGTTGTACTTATTGTCTGAATCTACCAATTACCCCCCAAAAAATGAGAGGGCCTATTGTCATATACCCAATGGATTTCAAGATGGATCGCGACGGCAAGAGAACGAATCCCCGGGAGCATAGATAACTCTGTAACCGGGGTGAGTGAGTGCCGCCAACAAAGAGGCAACTTGAAAGACGACGGGTATATACCTGCCAAATACATTCTGGCTTAACCTAACGGGTTACCTGTTTATTAAGGTCTGATATCTTATTAGGATCTAACGTCTTATTAGGGTCTAACATCAGAATAATTGTATTTGTTACTTGATTCTGAGATGTTCCAGCATTCACCGGTTTCTGAGTTACCTCTGCATTGACTGCTTTCTGAGTCTGAGGTAGCTCAGCGATCACTGCTTTTGGATGCAGCGTATACATCCCGCCATTAAACGGATCAAATAAGAGCCAACCAATTAAACTACCGAATATAAAATTACCACCAATATACCAACCATTAGCGCTCGCTTTAATTGGTAACGTTACAGACTCAGAATTCTCTTTAGTAAAAGAGACCAGATAGCCTTTCTTACCAAAATAACTCCCGTCGGACTTCTCTAAAATCACATCTTGAGGCGTTTTCCCTTGTGCAACAACCCTGCCTAACTCATCTTTGATGGAGAATGTGGCTCCTGATGGATTACTATCAACCTGAATATGCTGAGTTTTATCCCCCACAATCGTAGCGCAACCGCTAGTAAACATTACAGCAGCCAAAGACAAGGCGGTAATATTATTCATGACTAATCATCCACTTTATTAATAAGCGCGGCGAGTATACATAAACACATGCTTATGCACTAGAACTCATTACGCTATAAATCATTAACTTTTATAAACTACCTGTACGGCAGTGCACGTATGATGCATATACCTTAAATCCAACCTCTGTTTCTAAGCTGCCTGTACGGCAGTGCACATCAGGTCAAGGTTGTGCGCATGTTTTCAGTGTTTCTAAGCTGCCTGTACGGCAGTGCACGCCTTTTATCCCAATCATCTATCTCTGCTGTATTTCTAAGCTGCCTGTACGGCAGTGCACAAATTTAACTCATCAAAGGCACACAGCGAAAATTTCTAAGCTGCCTGTACGGCAGTGCACAAGTGGATACCGTCAATTCACATGCCACGTTGTTTCTAAGCTGCCTGTACGGCAGTGCACTCAAAACACTCCTTCAGGAAATTGAGCGCTTTTTTCTAAGCTGCCTGTACGGCAGTGCACGTGACTTTTTGAAAGGTGCTAGCTTTGCTGATTTTCTAAGCTGCCTGTACGGCAGTGCACTCCGGGTAACGATGCTAACTGGTGTGCCTTCGTTTCTAAGCTGCCTGTACGGCAGTGCACAATTCTCTAAGCAGAAGTATACCTTTGCTATATTTCTAAGCTGCCTGTACGGCAGTGCACTACAACAGTTAGGTACAAAGGTATTAGCGGAATTTCTAAGCTGCCTGTACGGCAGTGCACGGGGGTTTGTTATCATTGCCCTGACAAACTCGTTTCTAAGCTGCCTGTACGGCAGTGCACGTTAAGCCATCACAAGTGGCTCGCAAGTTAATTTTCTAAGCTGCCTGTACGGCAGTGCACTTTAAGAGGACTGAATGAAACATATAGTCATTTTTCTAAGCTGCCTGTACGGCAGTGCACCCCGATCATGACGTGGTGTATCGGCAATGTGGTTTTCTAAGCTGCCTGTACGGCAGTGCACTTTTATCCGCCACTTTGACCGTGGTTTGATTGTTTCTAAGCTGCCTGTACGGCAGTGCACACAACTAATTGGCTTCCCGTTAACATACTAGCTTTCTAAGCTGCCTGTACGGCAGTGCACTCATCTCTAAGATTCTTCCTTTCACCTTCCATTTTCTAAGCTGCCTGTACGGCAGTGCACTCAGCATTTCACCCTGATTGATATACGCCGTTTTTCTAAGCTGCCTGTACGGCAGTGCACGATTTCCTCCATGCACTGACGTGGCCGTTAGTTTTCTAAGCTGCCTGTACGGCAGTGCACACAAAACTAGATAGTGAGCTTATTAAGTCTTTTTTCTAAGCTGCCTGTACGGCAGTGCACAGTTAATCTTCTAGGCTGAGTTATACCATTAGTTTCTAAGCTGCCTGTACGGCAGTGCACATGGTTAAAGCCATGTATTTGCTCCATGGTGATTTCTAAGCTGCCTGTACGGCAGTGCACAAGAAATCTTTGCGCTTTATCATTCTCATTATTTTCTAAGCTGCCTGTACGGCAGTGCACGACGAGATAACCCAACCCCATCACCACGCATATTTCTAAGCTGCCTGTACGGCAGTGCACATTCGCGTTGATTCTTTTATCAAAGAGCTTTGTTTCTAAGCTGCCTGTACGGCAGTGCACGCAGATCATAAAAAAGAAAATCGCGCGAGGACTTTCTAAGCTGCCTGTACGGCAGTGCACTTTTAACGCAGCTCGAAAGAATAGGAGCAACATTTCTAAGCTGCCTGTACGGCAGTGCACTTGCAATGCAAATATAATTTAAAAGTGATTCATTTCTAAGCTGCCTGTACGGCAGTGCACATTTTCCGTATTTGCAATTGCGGCTAACACCCTTTCTAAGCTGCCTGTACGGCAGTGCACTTGCTAATGCGAACTTGACAATTGACTTAAGATTTCTAAGCTGCCTGTACGGCAGTGCACTTAAACATAGTGATCCTTTGGAAATTTAGGACTTTCTAAGCTGCCTGTACGGCAGTGCACTTGGCATGCACCCGTTTACAGGTATTCCGCTCTTTCTAAGCTGCCTGTACGGCAGTGCACTGTTATTGGTCGTCTTATGATTCGCACTGAATTTTCTAAGCTGCCTGTACGGCAGTGCACATTCGTACACTAGAGACATTGAACAATAAAGATTTCTAAGCTGCCTGTACGGCAGTGCACAAGTATGGAATGCTCAACCTTACGTTCCAGATTTTCTAAGCTGCCTGTACGGCAGTGCACCATGACCTTCTGTATAATAAAGAGCGGCTACGTTTCTAAGCTGCCTGTACGGCAGTGCACTATCATTTGACCATCAGGGGTGTCGGCATCCATTTCTAAGCTGCCTGTACGGCAGTGCACTGATGTAATTAACACAAGCATAGCAAACGGGTGGTTTCTAAGCTGCCTGTACGGCAGTGCACTGTCATTTGTCATCACCAATACGTTTGTTAATTTTCTAAGCTGCCTGTACGGCAGTGCACCTTTCAGGATTTCCGAGAATAAATACACGATGTTTCTAAGCTGCCTGTACGGCAGTGCACCACAACAAATACTGTATGCATGTGATTTTGCATTTCTAAGCTGCCTGTACGGCAGTGCACGATTGAAAGTTATGTACTCAATCGGTGTATATTTTCTAAGCTGCCTGTACGGCAGTGCACAATAGCAGTGTATTAGCTGCATCACAAAAGTTTTTCTAAGCTGCCTGTACGGCAGTGCACGCGACGGCTTCCTTTCCCTTTGTGAGCTATCGTTTCTAAGCTGCCTGTACGGCAGTGCACATGTGAGATAGCCGGCGGGCGTATAGCGGTGGTTTCTAAGCTGCCTGTACGGCAGTGCACTGTTGCATATTAACCTTAACTTACTGACAGTTAAAGTATATTTTAATAAAACAACGAAAAAACCCTTTTTTACAAGAGAAATAATATTCCATTGAAAATCAATAAATTAAAATCGCCTCTTAAAAAAGGGTCAAAAATAAGGTGCGGGGAACCTGGCAGATTTTCAACAGTAATTTAATTCATCATTACTAATCCGCTTCACTTTATCTGGTGGCAATACAGCTTAAGCATCAACTTTTTTCACTCCATTTTTCATCCGTCAATGCCGTTAATACATGATCTTGCCAGACTCCATTGATCATCAGGTATTTCCTGGCATAACCTTCTCGTTCAAAGCCTAATCGTTCCAACAATTTTCCACTACGATGATTATTTGGCATATAATTAGCCATAATCCGATGTATCCCCTGTTGACGTTGCATATAACGAATAGCTGGCTGTAAAGCTTCATACATCAGCCCTTTTCCCTGCCATTTTTCACCAAGAGAGTATCCCAAATAACAAGCATGGAAAGCACCTCGCAATATGTTACTGAAGTTTGCAACCCCCATAACTTCATTCTCATTCGGTTCAAGCAGCAAAAAATGAAAAGCCGCGCTCTGTCTTTGCATTTCTGTAATTAAATTAAGCCGGTTCATCCAACCAGAAGGTTGGCAATGGCTTTTATCTCTGCCCGGTTCCCAAGGTTTAAGAAATTCATGATTTTCTGAATAATACTCCGCCAAACGATAAGCATCCCGCTCATACACTAAACGCACCACTATTCTATCTGTTATCAGACGAACTTTCGGTAAAGTGGAACGATAACCAAACATTATTTCTCCCTAACTATACAAATTTATCCGTTAAAAATTTAAACCACTTACCCGTAAAACACACCTTCCAGTCATCACTTTACGATAAAAAAATATTATCCATAAATCACTATCCTAATAATTAAATTAAGTACAGAATATAGAAGAACTATATTATCCTCTCTTCTCAATACCCCAATGGTGAGCAATGTCACTGGTTTCGCAAGCACGTAGCCTGGGAAAATACTTCCTGCTATTCGATAATTTACTGGTTGTTCTGGGCTTCTTCGTTGTCTTTCCTTTAATATCAATACATTTTGTTGAGCAACTCGGTTGGGCTGCATTAGTTGTCGGTTTTGCTCTTGGTTTGCGTCAGTTTGTGCAACAAGGTTTGGGCATTTTCGGGGGCGCAATTGCAGACCGTTTTGGCGCGAAGCCGATGATCGTCACCGGGATGCTGTTACGCGCTCTTGGCTTTGCTTTAATCGCCTTAGCCACTGAACCGTGGATATTGTGGCTTTCCTGCATATTATCCGCACTGGGCGGTACCTTATTTGATCCTCCGCGAACCGCACTGGTCATCAAACTAACCCGACCGCACGAGCGTGGCCGTTTCTTCTCGCTGCTGTTGATGCAAGACAGCGCTGGAGCGGTTATCGGCGCGCTGATTGGCAGCTGGTTGCTACAATATGACTTCCAGCTTGTCTGCTGGACAGGAGCCGGAGTTTTCGTCCTGGCTGCTATCTGGAATGCCGGGTTCCTACCTGCCTACCGGATTTCTACTACCCGCACTCCCATTTGGGAAGGTATGGGGCGCGTCATTAAAGACCGCCGTTTCTTCACTTATGTACTAACATTGACTGGCTACTTTATGCTGTCTGTACAAGTGATGCTGATGTTCCCGATTATCGTCAATGAAATCGCCGGGACACCCGCTGCGGTGAAATGGATGTACGCAATTGAAGCCACCTTATCGCTCACTTTACTGTATCCGATCGCCCGTTGGAGCGAAAAACGATTCCGGCTAGAACAGCGTTTAATGGCCGGGCTTTTCCTAATGAGCTTGAGTATGTTTCCAATAGGCTTAATTGGTGAAATAAATACTTTGTTTGGCCTTATTTGCCTGTTCTATCTCGGTACCATCACCGCTGAACCGGCCCGTGAAACATTAAGTGCCTCACTGGCCGATCCCCGCGCGCGCGGTAGTTATATGGGGTTTAGCCGTCTTGGTCTGGCATTGGGTGGTGCCTTGGGTTATACCGGCGGTGGTTGGTTATATGATACCGGCCACGCATTGAATATTCCGCAATTGCCCTGGTTCCTGTTTGGGATTATTGGCTTGATCACGTTATATGCTCTGCACCGTCAATTTAATCAACGTAAAATTGAATCCGCCATGCTGAAAGGTAGTTAATGAGGTAAAATCTGCCCTGTGACTGCTCCCCGCCGTAAACGGCGAGTCTTCCCACTTCTCAGGCCGCAACCGTCTGTGTGACGGATTTACGCTGGCCTCCATGGGCAGAAACGACGAGTCCCGCCGCCTGTAATTCCTGTATGCC